>CAZLTA010000075.1:0-6571 GCA_964562345.1 uncultured Planctomycetia bacterium | reverse complement strand
ATCAAAAATCAATGCCGTGATTTCGGATGCCTTGCGCCGAGATTGAAGTTGAGCATGGGTACATAAATGCAAAAGCTGATAAACTTTGCGGGGCGAGAATCTATCTTGGAGGGCCTTTCGGTTCCTCTGTATTGGCGACTGCCAATGTAATGCTGGCTGCAACATTAGCGGAAGGCGAAACTTATATTGAAAGCGCAGCCTGCGAGCCTGAAATAATAGACCTGGCGGATTTTTTAAACAAAATGGGTGCTGGAGTTGAAGGCGCCGGTACCCCGATAATTAAAATAACAGGGGTTGATAAACTGCACGGTGTGAACCATTCTGTTATTTCTGATAGAATTGAAGCCGGAACCTATTTGGCTGCAGGAGCTCTTACAAAAGGGGATGTTTTAGTTGAAAATGCAAGAGTCCAGGATATGGGGGCTGTTTTAAATGCTCTGGAAGCAGCAGGGGCTGAAGTTACATATGAGCCTTCCGGTATCAGAGTAAAAGGTCCTGATAAAATCAAGCCGGCCAATATTACTACTTTGCCGTATCCCGGATTTCCTACGGATATGCAGGCGCAGTTTATGTCTTTATTATCTGTTGCTCAGGGAGTAAGCATTATAACCGAGAAAGTTTTTCCGGAGAGGTTTATTCATGTGGGCGAGTTGAACAGAATGGGAGCGGATATTACTCTGGAAGGAGCGGCTGCTATAATAAAAGGCGTAGGGCATTTAAGCGGTTCGGAGGTTATGGCATCAGACCTCAGGGCTTCGGCTGCTCTGGTTCTGGCAGGGTTGGTTGCAGATGGTGAAACGGTTATTTCAAGAGTATATCATTTAGACAGGGGTTACGAGCATTTAGTTGAAAAACTCAAGACTTTAGGGGCTAAAATAGAAAGGGTAAAGAATGCAAAATATAAGGAGGTAGCATAATGGCAGTAAAAATTCGTTTGAGGAGAATGGGCAAGAAGAAAAATCCGCACTATCGAATTGTGGTTGCTGATGTCCGCGCGGCCAGAGACGGCCGGTTTATAGACCAGTTAGGGTATTATAATCCTAAGGAGGAAGCCGACCAGATTAAAGTGAATAAAGAGAAGGTGATGGAGTGGCTGAAAAAAGGGGCTCAGGCAACTGATGTTGTTAAAGTTTTGCTTAAAAAAAACGGAGTTGATCCTGAGGAATTCAGGAAAGTTTTAAAGAAAAAGGAAAAGAAAAAATAAGCATGGTTATTGATGTTTTAACTTTATTCCCGGGAATGTTTCAACCAGTGCTTTCAGAATCAATATTGAAGAGAGCGCAGGAAAAAGAGCTTGTTAAAATAAACCTGCATAATTTGAGAGACTGGGCGGATGATAAGAGAAGGACTGTTGATGACAAGCCTTTTGGCGGCGGAGCAGGGATGGTTTTAAAGCCGGAGCCGATATTTAAGGCAGTGGAGAGTTTAAGGACGGAAGATTCTTTCATCGTGCTGTTAGGCCCCGGCGGGAAAAAACTGAACCAGCAGTTTAGTCAGGAATTGATATCAGAGAAACATCTGATTTTGATATCGGGCCATTACGAGGAAGTTGATGAACGTGTGAGAGAGCATTTAATAGATTGTGAGGTTTCAATAGGAGATTATATATTGAGCTGCGGAGAGCTGCCGGCTATGGTTTTAATAGATTCTGTTGTAAGATTGATTCCCGGTGTTTTGGGTAATGAGGATGCAAACCTTTGGGAATCTTTCGGTAATAATCTCCTGGAATATCCGCAGTACACCAGGCCTGCGGATTTTAGAGGGTTAAAAGTTCCGGCTGTACTTTTGGGCGGAGACCACAAAAAAATTGAACAGTGGAAGATGGAACAGTCTTTAAAGCGGACGAGCAAGCTGCGTCCCGATTTATATAAAGAGCATTTGAAACAATAAAAACAAGGAGGATGGTATGGAAGATTTGATTAAACATGTAGAAAAAAAGTATTCCAAGGATAAAACCCCCGAGTTTTCTGTAGGGGATACTGTAAAAGTTTTTACAAAATTCGCCGAAGGAGACCGCATTAGAAAACAGTTATTTAAAGGAATAGTGATTGCAGAACGCGGGATTGGCATTCGCCGGGTTTTTACGGTAAGGAAGATAAGTTCCGGTGAAGGAGTCGAGAAGATTTTCCCGATTCATTCGGATTCTATCGAAAAGGTTGAAGTTATCCGCCGCGGCGATGTAAGGAGAGCAAAACTGTATTATCTTAAAAAGAGAATTGGTAAAAAGGCTACGCGGGTGAAGGGAAAAATAACTTCTAAAGTCGAGAAAAAGGAAGATAACAATAGAGAAGAAACTAATCAAGCAGGGTAAGCTTTTAATTGCAGGGGTAGATGAAGTAGGACGCGGTGCGCTTGCAGGTCCTGTTGTTGCAGGAGCAGTCCTTTTTGACCGTAATATTTTATTGGATAAAGAATCTTTTTTCGGCAATAACGAGGTAAGAGATTCCAAGCTGCTGTCTCCTAAAAAAAGAGAAACTGTTTTTAAAAAGATTGTTGCCTTAGCAGTTACTGCAACGGGTAAAGTTCCAAACGAAAAAATAGATGAAATTAATATTCTCGAGGCTACCCGCCTGGCGATGAAGCAGGCAGTTCTTTCTCTGCCGGTTAAGCCGGATATAATCCTTATAGACGGGAATATTACTATAGATGTAGATATCCCCCAGACAGCTTTGCCCGGGGGGGACAGGATATGTTTTTCTATCTCAGCCGCATCAATCGTGGCGAAAGTTATCCGGGACAAGATTATGATTGATATGCACGATACCTATCCCCGGTATAATTTCAAGCAAAACAAAGGCTATGGGACCAAAGAACATTTCAGGGGTTTAGAATTGTACGGGCCTTCGCCTGTACACAGAAAAAGCTTTTCTCCAATCAAAGACAGCCTTTTATCCGGGGAAATTAAAAATCCTTGGGTTTGAAAATTATTGATTTATAGTATATTCTATTATGGTAGAGCAGTCGGTATTTAATCTGCGTAAAATATTGTAATATGAAAATAAAAGATATTCAGAATGTCGGCCGGTCTTTGGGGTTAAGAAAAAAAGAATTCGAATTTTACGGAGATTCTAAAGCGAAAATTAAGCTGCCTGTTTTAGAAAGAATTTCAAATAAGAAACAGGGGCGTTTGATATTTGTAACTTCTATTAACCCTACGCCTTCGGGGGAAGGTAAAACTACCACTTCTATAGGCCTGCTTGAAGCTCTGGGAGTTTTGGGTAAAAAAGCAGCTCTGTGTTTGAGGCAGCCTTCATTAGGGCCTGTTTTCGGCAGAAAAGGCGGCGCTGCCGGTGGAGGCAGAGCAAAGTTATATCCTTTTGAAGATATAAATCTGCATTTTACGGGAGATGCGCATGCAATCGCAGTTGCGCATAATCTCTTGGCAGCGATTGTGGACAATAATATTTACTGGGGCAATAAACTCAAAATAGATGAAGAGAGGTTCTTATGGGGCAGGGTGCTGGACATAAATGACAGGACATTAAGGAAAGTTCAGATTGGATTGAATCTTAAAAGCCGTTCTTATCCCAGGAGAAGCAATTTCATGATTACTTCTGCATCCGAGATAATGGCAATCCTTGCACTGTTTAAGGATTGGAATGATGTAAAAAAAATGCTGGGTAATATTATTGTCGCTTACAATAAAAAAGGCAGGCCTTTATATGCCAAAGAACTTAATGTTATTAGCGCACTTATGCTGCTGCTTAAAGATGCTTTGAAACCCAATCTTGTCCAGACGATGAGAGGCGATCCTGTTTTAATGCATACCGGGCCTTTTGCCAATATTGCCCATGGTAACAGCAGCCTTGTTGCAGCGAGAATCGCACTCGGTCTTTGTGATTATGTAATTACAGAAGGCGGTTTCGGCGCCGAATTGGGGTTTGAAAAATTTATTCATATAGTTGCCAGAAAAGCCGGGTTTAAAATATCTGCTGTGGTTGTCGTGGTTTCTTTGCGCGCTTTAAAATATCACGGCGGGGTGAATCTGGAAGATTCAGCTAAATTTGATATCCAGGCGGTAGAAAAAGGCTGTGCCAATTTAGCGCATCATGTTGGAATTGTAAGAAAATTCGGATTAGAGCCGGTAGTCTGCATAAACAGGTTTCCTCAGGATAAGATTAAAGAGATTGAGTTTCTAAAAAAATATTGCCGGGATATTCTAAAAGTTGATTCGGCTGTATCAGAGGTTTATCAAAAAGGCGCACGCGGCGGTATTGATTTAGCTGAGAAAGTTCTGGAAAAAATCGAACTCCCAAAATCCGGGAATAAATTTCTTTATCCTCTTAAAGCAGGCATTAAAGACAAAATAGAAATAATAGCCCGGCAGGTTTACGGGGCTTCGGGTGTTGATTTTTCTAAGGATGCTGAAAGTAAAATCAAGTCCTTAGAAAAATTCGGATTTGCCGGTTTACCTATTAATATGGCTAAAACACAATTTTCGCTTACACACGACCCCAAAATCAAAGGGGTTCCCGGAAACTGGAGATTGTCGGTGAAAGACATATTTGTTTCCAACGGAGCCGGATTCTTAGTGCCTGTAACGGCTAAGATGCTTCTTCTCCCCGGTTTGCCCAGGCATTCGATGGCTGAGCGTATTAAATTTAAAAACGGAAAATTCGAGGGGTTGTTTTAATGGAAACATTAAGTGATTTAAGCATAAAACAGTACCTCAGGAAGCTTTCGGAAAAGACTCCTGCACCCGGAGGCGGGAGTGCCGCAGCTGTCGTGATTTCTTCTGCCGTTGCGTTATATAAAATGTGTTTTGAATACAGCAGGAAAAATTTCGCCGCCGCTGAGCTTGAGAGTTTAACGGCAGATATAAATTCCTCTCTGGATTCTGCGGTGTCATTTATTCAAAAAGATAAAGATGCATATTTAAATCTTTCCGTAATTTTAAAAGATAAGAACAGGTATGATGAGCGCGCGTCTGCTTATAAAACGGCAGCTTTAGTGTCTCTTGAAATGATAAAGGTTTGTAAAAAAATGCTGGATATAATCTCCAATACTATCTCAAAAATAGAACCGGTTTTTATATCGGATTTAAATAGCAGTTTTAAATTTTTAAAAGCAGGTTTTGAATCCGCCCAATGTTTTGCAGATGTAAATTTGAAATGTTTAAATGCTGAGGATTTGCGGGCTTTTAAAAATTTTGAGGAAGAAGAGATTGGAAATTTAAAATCGAAGTTTGAAAGAATAGAAAAGGAGTTCAAAGATGCCTGCTGAGATAATCGATGGCAGAAAATTTAGCCGGGAAATAGTTTCACGTCTTAAGAATGAATTTAGCCAGCTAAGGGAAAAATTTCAAGTTACCGCAAAACTTGCTGCAGTTCAGGCCGGTCAGGATGACGGGACGGAAACGTATCTTAAGGCTCAAAGCAGATTGGCCCATGATTTGGGCGTCGAATATGAAAAAGTGCTGCTGCCTGAGGATGTTTCTTTAGATGATTTGAATAATAATATAGCCCGGCTCAATAGGGACCAGAGTATAGACGGCATAATTTTAATGCAGCCGCTGCCTGAAGGATTTGATGCTGAGGAATTGATTTTAAAAATTTCACCTTTGAAAGATGTCGAAGGCCTGCATCCGCTTAATCTGGGTAAAATCATGCTTTCCAAACCGGATGTAATCCCTCCTACTGCAGCAGCTGTGATTGCTGTTCTGGATAATTATGTCAAAGATTATAAAGGGCGTGAAGTTGTAATAATCGGCCACAGCCATATAGCCGGTAAGCCGCTGGTTTTACTTCTTGCAGACAGGCTTGCGACAGTCAGATTTTGTCATATTGGAACCTCAATGGCCAATAAGTTAAAGGAGCATGTAAGAGAAGCCGATATTTTGATAGTTGCAGCCGGGGTGCCTGATCTTGTAAAGGGTGACTGGATTAAAAAAGGCGCCGTGGTTATAGATGTAGGTATTAATAAAGCAGGGGATAAGATAGTCGGCGATGTGGAATTTGAAAAAGCGCGTCATTCAGCTTCTTATATCAGCCCTGTTCCCGGCGGCATAGGCCCTGTTACGACTGTAATGTTGATGAGGAACCTGCTTTCTTCTTTTAAAAAGAGAAGAAATATCGAAGCATAGAAAATTGGTTATGAAAATCAAGCTCTTGATGTTTTCTCTCCTGCTATTTGTAAAGATATCTTTCGCCCAGGATGTAAATATCGATGTCAGCGTTAATAAAAGCAGTGTTAAGGTTGGTGAGGTTTTCAATTATCATATCAAGGTTCGGGTAGAGTCAAAAATTTCGCCTGAAATTATTGTCCCGGAATTTTCGGATTTTAAAGTTATATCACGCAGTTACAAAATAGAGAAAGTTCGCATCGAATCTGTTTTGAGTTACAATTTTCTGCTCACCCCGCTTGGGGAAGGAGATTTTGAAATTGAAGGTTTTAAGGTGAAGTTTGAATCCAAAGAGTACAAGGTAGATGTTGTAAAAATAAAAGTTAAAGGTGTAAAAAAGGCTGTTCCCAAAAATTATTCTCCGGGAAAGAAAATATGGATATAAAAGAACGCAAAGCAGCCAAGAATGTTTTAATCAACTGTATGGGGCTGAAAAAAAACGAGAAGTTT
>CAZLTA010000074.1:0-6635 GCA_964562345.1 uncultured Planctomycetia bacterium | reverse complement strand
GATAATTTCTTTTCCGCAGGATTGGCAACTCTTTAAAAAGTTAGGATTTATTGACAAAGTTTATTCTATGCGGGGAATTGACAGATGCGCATTTTATATTGTTCATTTCTCATTTTAAATTTTACATTTTCCATTGCTAACTTCTCCTGTCTATTGCATAGGCTGAACCGGAGAGGGATTTGGTGTATTCCTTAACTTCTGCGCCGCGCTGTGAAACCTCGGCAACATGTTTAAAAGGAGTCTTTTGATTTGTAACTACTGCAACGGAAATCGAAAGCAGGGGGATTTCAACTTCCCTGCCTTTTCTGTCTTTGGAAATAATGTAGCCTTTTTTAATATCTTCCTCAGAGTAATAATCAGGGACTCTGGAGCTGAATTTCCCGATTATGTTACGGGCAATTTTTTCAGCCCTTTCTACAACAGTTATTATTACAAAATCGTCCCCGCCGACATGGCCTATAAAATCGCCTTTTTCGCCGGCTTCATCTATCGCTTCAATAAGTATTCTTGCTGTATGCTGGATAATTCTGTCTCCTTTTTCGAATCCGTATTTGTCATTGTAGGATTTGAATTTATCAAGGTCTATATAGCAGGCTGCGAAAAAACCGCCTTTTTTAATTCTATCTTCAATCTCATTAAGAATAGAAACATTGCCCGGAAGGCGCGTCAGGGGGTTGGCGTCTAAGTCTATCTCGGTTCTTCGGATAATCATCTTAACCCGGGCCAGGATTTCTTTCTCATCTGCGGTTTTAACTATGTAGTCATCCGCTCCGGCATCTATGCCTTTGATTTTATCCGTTACGTCTTCCTTTTTGCCTGTGAGCATTATTACGGGAATGTGGCGCACCAGGATATCCTGTTTTATTTTCCGGCATAACTCCTCGCCGTCTGTATCGGGCATTACATAATCCGTAATTACCAAATCAGGCGGGCGGTGTTCGATTTTCTCAAGCGCTTCCCTGCCGTTGGAAGCTTCCTCGACTTCAAACCCCTCTGCTTCAAGCAGAATTTTTAAAATATCCCTGATATCAGGTTCATCATCTACAACCAGAATTCTTTTAGCCATTTGTTATCTCCTTATTCAATGGAAGTTTAAAAAAGAAATGACTCCCCATATCCGGTTTGCTTTCCACCCGGATTTCGCCGCCGTGCGCTTCAATAATCTGCTTAACAAGTGATAAACCTAAACCGCTGCCTTTTTTCTCCCTGTTTATGGCATTGTCCGCGCGGAAGAATTCGTGGAATATTTTCTCCATGTCTTTTTCCTCAATACCTTCTCCCGTATCATATACTTCAAACTGGATATACCTATTGTCAGATGTTACATTAAGCCCTATTTCACCGTTTTGAGGCGTGAATTTAAGGGAGTTGCTCAGGAGGTTGATTAAAACTCTTTCCAGCTGGATTTTATCTGCCAGTATTTTTGTAAGGTGCGTATCGATATTGGTTTTAAACTTTATTCTCAGTTCCTCAGCCTGGGGTGAGATTATCTCATATGTATCTGAGATAATCGTATTCAAATCGACTTCTTCAACAGCCATTGTGGTTTTCCCGGCTTCAATCCTTGCAATATCGAGCAGATTGTTGATAAGGTTAACCAGTTCATTGGAATGTTTGTTTATTCTCTCCAGCCGTTCGTTCTGATCGGGTTTTAACTCACCCAGCCTTCCGCTTGATAAAATTGTTGCGTATCCTTTAATAGAAGTCAAAGGCGTTCTCAACTCATGTGCCACGGCAGAAACGAATTCCGACTTAATCTGGTTCATCTGCAGAAGGGACTTATTGGCATCTTCTAACTCCCGCGTTCTTTCTTTGACTCTTTCTTCCAGTTCCTGGTAGGATTTCCACAATTGTTCGTATAAAGTTGCGTTCTCTATGCTTTGAACTAATTGGTTGGCTAAGAGAGAAAGTATTTCGATATCGGATTCAGAAGGTTTTTTATAGGTTTTTGTGTTTCCTGCTATCATAACACCCATATTTTTTTCCCGTATTGACAGGGGAACTATTATCATTGAAGTAAGCTGGAGTTCTTCCGCCAGAGGCGCAAGGCTCTGGGGCATGTGGACTTTGCTTCCGACATAAATAGGGCTTTTTAAGTTTTTCAGAGAATCTAATGTATTGAAAGGTATCTCAGGAAGTTTTTCCCCGTAGCCGGTGAATTTTTCAACGGCTATCTCTTCTCCGCTTTCGTTAAAAATGAAAAAGACCAGCTTTTCAAAGTCCATCTCTTCTATATCCTCAAGTTCTATGCTGTCGATGATTTTGTCCGTCTCGAAAGTTTTGCTCACAGTCTGGGTTATTTTATACAGCGTGTTGAGCGCTTTGAGTTTTTTATCCAGCTCTCTCTGTGTTCTCTGGAAATTAAGGTTTGTATCAGCAAGCAGGCGGGACTGCGCTTCGACTTCGTTGTAGATTCTGCGCATGTATTCCAGCTCGGATAAAATTTTCCTTTTGTTGAGTTTCTCCTGCCCCAGAAGGGTTAATAAAAATGTCGCTAATGTGAGCAGTACGAAGAATAAGATTAAAAGCCCCAGGCCGATATTTATATACATAACTTCATTTCTTTTTTTTATTAATTTTCTTCCGTAACAGAAGCGTTAACAGTAATACTATTAGGCTCAAAAGCAGAGAAAATATAATCAGAAGCGCTAAGCCTATATTTATGTACATAGTTTATTTTTTTATGCCTATTGCGGTTATTACAATTGCTCCATTGTGATAGAACGACGGAGTTATAGCTGTTGAGCTGCCTCCGTAAGGGCCGAACTGGCCGTGTGTGTACAGCCCTATAATTTTTGTTGTATCAGGCATTTTTTCTCTGATATAACTGATTTCATTGTTTATATCTATACCAAGAATTTCTTTTCTTTCAATGGCAGAGATTATTATTATAAGAGAGGGGATTGTTTTTTCTTCTTCAAATGGCTTTAAAGCCTCAGATAGGGCTTTTCGGGATGCTTCAAGCAGCTCTTTTCTCGTCCCCATTACGAGCCGTGCGTTTTGATGCTCTACCATCTGGGCGTCAAAAAGTATGCTTCCTCCCGGTTCGAACGACCTGGGGAATCTTATCAGATAATCTTCCCGGCTGTTTTCCAGTTCTATCCCTAAGGGGTAAATCGTTGAGATAGAAGTTATGTCTTCTTTGGTTAAATCAAGGTGCGCACCTAAATATTTGGCATAATATTTTAAAGGGGTCATGTCGTCTAAATACTGGAGCCGGTTTTTATCTGTTTTTTTTATCCTTTTAGGCAGTCCCAGAGGAATCCAGCCGTGATAGCATCCTACCCCGATAATCAGCTCTTCACCAGCCAGAAGAATGCCGGCAACGGAGTCTGCGTTCCCTTCGCGGTTGAAAGTTGCTGCCCCGGGGCTGAGGGGCGAGTCAGTTGAAATTATGCCTCCTGCTATAGGAAATCTGATGCCTAAAACCTCTTGCAGCCCTCTCAAAAGCTCCGTTTTTTGATAAAAACTGTCGGAAGCGAAGATAAGTGCCAGTTTTTTTAAAGCTTCCCTGTCCGCAGGGTGTCCTTTAGAGTTGCCGCCGGATTTTCCTCCCAGTATATCTAACAGCCCCCAGGCAAGATGATGGCCTGCGATATAAGGATTATTGCTCAGGTTTTTTATCAGGGAAGCGGCATGGTAATAAGAATGGCCTGAAAATAAAGCAAGAAGCACAGACCTTTTTTTAAAAGTTTTGCCTAAGATGTTCCCCTGGGAATTTATGACAATTAGGTTTTTTTCGCCTAAAGATGTTTTTATCCCGTCGTTTATCTGTAAAATAGGGTATTCATAATGGGCGAATGCCAGGCCTAAGTCAGGGACATCAACACCTAAAGAACTCAATGCTTTTATAGACGCATTTTTACCGGCGAAGTATGCATTAGCTTCTGAACTAAGGCCGGCGCCAATTCTTAATGCCATTGGTTAATTGAATGAAAATATTAGCAACATTTTTGTGGGATAGGAAAGTATTCTATACTTTTCTATCCACTGAAAATCGCCAAAAGGTATTACCGAAGGCGATTTTCTTGTCAAAATACAGATAATATAATAGGAGTTTGAACTGCCGATGTCAATTTTATTAACCGAGGGGTTGATTTTTTGATATAATATTTCAATGAAAACAACGTTTGCTTTGCTGTTTTCGGTTCTGATTCTGTCAATTCCGGCGGTTTTTTCTACCTTTACTTTTGAGGTTGCAAGAATAAAGATTGCCGTTTTTGAATTGATTATGCCCTGGATTTTCTTTATTTGGCTGTATCTAAATGTTAAAAGAAAGTTCGCTTCCTTAATCTCTTTACCCCGGCCGGTTCTGGTATCATGGGCAGCATTTTTTCTGTGCGGAGTATTTTTATATCTCAGAAATGAGTTTAAAGTTATATGTTTTGAAAATATTATTCTAAGCACTTTGCTCTTTACATTGCTTCTGGCTGTATTAGAGGGGGATATGAGCCGGTGGAAGGTGCATAAACTAATTTTTTTATCTTCAATATTCGTCTTTTCATACGGCTCTTTACAGATTTTTGGTTTTAATCCTTTAAAATACGGAGGGGAGCTGCTGGAAAAAGGGAGGATTTTCTCAAGTATGGCTAATCCCAATGACCTGGCTTTATATTGCAGTTTGATATTTTTCCTGGGGTTGTATTATGTCATTGAGAAAAAGAATAAATATCTTCTGCCTCTGATTATCTGGGCGCTTGTTATTCTGGCTTTTTCCAAAAGCAGCAGCGGTATCCTGGCAGTTTTGCTTTCGGGAATGCTGCTTTCATTAAGTTTTAAAAAATCAGTGCGGATTTTATTATTCTTTTTATTTTTAGTAATCCTGGTATCTGTTCTGACTTCTACAGTGTGTCTTAAATCAGATTCTGCTTTTTACAGAAGCTATATTTGGGAAGACACCTTCAGGATGATAGAACAAAAACCCCTTCTGGGCTGGGGGCTGGGAAGTTTTGCATATGTTTATCCTGCTTTCAGAAACCCGAAGCTGTTCCTTTTATTAAAAGACCATCAGATAGAATTCCTGCATCCTGAAAATTATTATTTAAACCTGGCAGCAGAAGGCGGCATTGTCTATCTATTGCTTTTCATTGCCATGAATGTAATCCTCTTTTACTATCTTTTAAAATACAGAAGGAGCAGGATTTGTTTTTATTATTTTGCCATTCTGGGCGGGATGCTTTTCCAGAATATTTTCTCAGAGACTTTTCATTCTTTCGCAGTTTACTTTTTATATATTTTGATATTTGGGCTCACTCTTGTCGAGGTAAGAAACAGAGAGCCGAATAAACAAATCAGCAATTTAGCGTTCAGCCGCCAGGCTTATAGTACATTTTTTCTTCTATGCGCGGTTTTGAACCTTATACTTATGTTTTTTTCACTGCGAATGTTTATTTCCGGTATCTATCTTAAGAAAGCTGTCTATGATTCTCAGCTTAGGAGCCTGGTGAAAGCGGAATCTTTTTATCAAAAGTCTATTAAATTTAATTACTTTAATCCGTTGAGCCATTATCTTATGGCTAATGTGTATCTGGAGAAAGGCAGCGATGAGGATTTATATAATGCTTTGAAAAGCTACAGCGATGTAGAGAGTATGGCCGGAAATTATCTTCAGGTCTATGCTTTTAAAGGGCTTACTTATCATAAATTGAATGATAAAGAACGGGCGGATTTCTATTTTCAGAAGGCGTTTTTGAACGACCCTTATTTATATTACCAGTTCAAACATTATCTTGAAGTTCAGGATTGAAAATTATATTATAAGTGTATAAAATGAAAAACAGAATGGAGTGTGAAAATGGATGATAAAAAAGATAATCGTGATAAGGAAGAAGACAGTAATGAACCGAAAAGAGATTTAATCTCTGAAGAAGCTAATCGGAGTTCGAATTCTGAAGACAAAGAGGAGCAGAAAAAGGATTTAATCTTTGAGGAAGCTAATCGGAGTTTGAATTCTGAAGATGAAGAGGAGCAGAAAAAAGATTTAACTCAGGCAGAAAAGCTTGAGGAGTTAGAACATCTGGAAAAAGGCGAGGAAGGGCCGTCTTTTATTAAGACGAAGACGCTGGAAGAGGTTCTTATCGAAAGGGGGCTATTAACAGAGGAACAGCTGGATTCGGCAAAGAAAGAATCTAAAGAGACAAACCAGCTTTTAAAAGATGTTTTAATTGAAAGCGGCTTTCTTTCCAAAGAACATATGCCTTTGCTTTTGGGAATTGAACTGGGCGTTAAAACCGTTGACCTTTCCAATCTAATAATAGAACCGGAGATAGCTTCTCTTATGCCTGAAGCTGCTGTCAGGAAACTAAAGGTTCTGCCTCTCTTTAAAGAAGCAAATACCTTAACTGTAGCAATGGCTGACCCTACGGATATCCGCGTTATTGACGAACTTCACAGGGAAACAGGGTTTATGATTGAACCTGTCCTGGCATCTGATATGGAAATAGTGCGGACAATTGACCAGACTTACGGGACCGCGGATACTATTTACGAAATTGTAAAAGCTGTCGATGAGAAAAAACTCCTGAGTTCTAAAGAAGCAGGGGAAGAAGCTCCGATTGTAAAACTTACTAACCTTATAATAGTTCAGGCAGTAAGAGACAGGGCGTCAGATATTCATATCGAGCCGGAAGATAAAA
>CAZLTA010000073.1:2619-6674 GCA_964562345.1 uncultured Planctomycetia bacterium | reverse complement strand
ACAACACTTTCCAGCTTATCAATATCGACATCAAGAGACACCATATTCTTAAGCAGCCATTCTCCTTTTTCTCCGGTATCAAACAAAACGTCCTCCCCGATTAAAAAAGAAACACCCCAGCCTGTATAAAGTTTTTTATTTAAAGTATCCTTATCAAAAATAACTTTTATCTGCATAACTTACCTCCTGCACTCTCCTGTATCTGAACAAGGCGGATTATCACAGCGTTCTTCCCTCCCGCAGCATGTTCTACCGGAAGGCACACTTTTCCTATGGTCTGTAGCATAAAAACCCGGCCCCTTGAATATTATCCCCATGCCTTTACCGTCCAAGACAAAACCCGGACAATTCGACTAGTTGATTTTTCTGCGCTGGAACTTGAAAAATCAAAGTCTCATTGATCAGCCTCTTAGCGCTTCCTTTGCATTTCGGGTATTCTTTAAGCGACTCATCGCTCATATTCTGGAATTTCTCAAACTTATATCCGCAATGCTCACACTGATATTCATACGTTGGCATTACTATCGCCTCCTTTTGATTTTAAAACGCGGCAGTAAAATTACATCTCCCAATTCACATCCTATCTCCTGAGCAATCACAGGACATTTAGCCATAAAAAGAAAAAACACCTGCCTTTTTGCACTGGATAAAACTTCAAAATTACCCTGTCCTTTACTTATGACCATATCAGCTTTTTTATACACCTTCAAAAAATCCTTCGAGCATAAAGAAAGAATTGTCCCCGGAGCATCCGAGCCTGACGACATCACCTGCGCTGATTTATCTATGCCGCAGGCAAGTGCATCTTCTATTAAAGCATCGTTGATAACCGGTTTTTCTTTTACGGCATAAATAATATTTTTATTCTTATCAGCCCTTTTAATTTCTTCAATTAAAATACGGTCAAATACTGTTTCACCCGCATTATCAGCCAGATAAAGAATAGTCTCCGCATTGTGTAATGCCTGCTTGAAACTTTTATAGTCAAATATTGCCTTGCTTTCTTTTTTAACGATTTTATTCTCTTCGCGTAAAATTCTCGCCAGTTCCGCATCAACGTCTAAAGAATTCTTCACTCCGTAATCAATAATATTTCCGGCAATAGCCAGCTCAACTGCCATTAATAACCTGTCGTGCGAATATTTAATTTTCTTCTTTAACTTGCTATAAATCCCTAAAGCTTGCCTATTACTTTTTTCCTTTATCTGTGCATAAGGGTCGCTTTGTTTGGTTATGCTTTTAGCCAATTCATAAATAACCCTGCCCATCTCTGGAGGAGAAGATGTTAAAGAAAATTGAGGCAGAACTTCAGCAACTTTATTCAATATTTTTTTCTGCTTTGTTTTACCTGCGCCAGCCATTCTTGCCGCTTCCAGTGCCTGTTTAAAAAAACAGGGAATACAATCTAGATATGTCTTCATCCTTTTATAGTATTCCTATTCTCATTTTAGATTTCTATCAATTGTGCCGTCCGGCATCATATTGTCGGGATGACAAACACCCTCATCTTCCATCTTTCTTCTTACGCAATTCGAATAATTACCCCGGCAATAATCTTCAACCCAGCTTTCATCTATTCTGCCCTGTTGGTAAAATTCCTTAAGAGGACAGACATTAAACCAATGGCAAACTTTACTATTATTCATTATCTTCATATGCCGGCCACAATTTTGTTTATTATTTCGTCGATAATTTTCGCTGTTGGGTCTTCTTTTTTAAAATGAACGAACGGTTTGCCTGAATCGCCAAACTTTATCATTTCAGGTTCAAACGGAATTCTTCCTAAAAACGGCACTTTTAAATCATATGCCGATTTTTCACCTCCTCCAGTTCCAAATAAATCTATTTCCTTTTTACAATGAGGGCATATAAACCCGCTCATATTCTCAATTATTCCCACAACAGGTACATTTAATTCCTGTGCAAATAAAACACTTTTTCTGGAATCCAATATCGCTACATCCTGCGGAGTCGTAACAATCACAGCGCCGTTTATATCCGGTATAAGCTGGCATACACTTAAGGGTTCATCACCTGTTCCAGGAGGAGAATCTATAATTAAATAATCGAGTTCGCCCCAGTTAACATCGGATAAAAACTGCTTAATAACTACCATTTTAAGAGGCCCGCGCCAGATTATCGGCTGGTCCTGATTCCGATTGATTAAAGACAGGCTAACGGCCTTTAAATTCGGCAGCACCTCAGCAGGCTCAATACCAGAATCTGAACCCATAAGTCCTGTATTTTCTATCCCTAACATCTTAGCTATATTGGGCCCGTGAATATCCACATCCAAAATTCCAACTCTATGTCCCTTAATAGCCAGTCCATAAGCCAGATTAACCGCCACTGTAGTTTTGCCTACACCGCCTTTACCGCTGATTACAATCAACTTATTTTTTATTTTAGATAAATTACTCTTAAGGCGCTTATCCTGTTCGGCTCTTTCTTTTTCATCTAACTTTTGCATTATAAAAACCTCCTAATCCAGGAACATACTGAATAACCTTCTTGGGATACCTACTGCCAAATTCTCTCTTCTCATATCTGCATATTTACGCGAATCATCACAGCCGAATGAAATACTGATTTCCTTATCCAAAAAGGTCTTTACCGCGACACTGCCACAGATAGACATCATGCTAAATAAAGAAACATCCAGGCTTTCACCTTGCTGATTATGATATATCTTTATCAAATTCATAATCTTTTCCGGCGGCAGATAAGAAATAAGAAGATCCGGCCCGCCTTCTGTATTTAACCCTATATACTTAAAAGGTTTTTTAAAATGGGGTATTTGCAAAAGCATTGACTCTAAAATATTCCTTGAAACTTGACGTTTATCCCGGCAGCTATTCAAAAGTTCGTCTTTATAGCCAGGCCTCCAGCCAAAAGCATATTGAGCGCCGGAACATGATATGCTTTCTTTATCTAAAAGAACAGGATATATAATGGCTTTTTTTGTGGCTTCACAAAATCTTACACCTTCCAATTTTTTAAATTCTTTTAAATTCGGTTTTTCTTTATAAAATTTTACTTTAATCCAATGCCCCCCGAATTTACTGGAAAAAGACCAGTTAATATTATCCATTTTTATTCTCCTTTTCAGAAATCAAAATTTATTTTTCAAACAAATACTTCAAGAACAGTCTGTATAAAGATTTACTTCTAACTACGTTTTAAACCTGAAATGGGAATAACCGTATAATTATTCTATTCAACAATATGCTGTAATGATATCCTGAAAAGCACTCTGATATTTTTGAGTCCTAAATCCCTTGTTTTTAAAATAACCGTCTATCTCCGGCAAAGTTATTTGGCTCACATTATGTTTGCTTCCTTCACTATTATGAATCTTATCCACTATCTCAAATCCCTCTGCAGTAAAATCGCTTAAAATAATCTTTCCTCCAGAAGCAGTTATTCTCATTAGTTCATCCATAACTTTAAAAGGATGCATAAAGTGGTGCATCGTATTAACAGAAAATATTATATCGAAGCTGGAATCGTTAAAGCTTAGATGTTCGGCATTTTCTGTCTTGAAATCAACGAGTTTTTCAAAACCAAGATATTTCAGATTAAGCTTGGCAAATTCCTGCTCTCGGCCCGAAATATCTATGCTGGTAAAATTGTGACCTTCCTTAGCAAGTTCAATTGTAAAGTAACCCTTGCCTGTCCCGATTTCCAGCATCTTCCCATAAAGAGGAGATGCTTTTTCTAATATAAACTTTCTTTCCTCCTCAATATCATAGCCTAAACTTTTATAGAGAGCTATTCTTCCAGAATATCTTTTGTGATTTTCTGTTACTATTTTTTCCAAACCTTATTCCTTTACCATTTTTGCCCCGCATTTAGGACAATTCACAGAATAACAAGCAACTCCCACCCGATGAGGAAGCTTGGTTCCGCAGCTCGGACAAACACAATTCCCGCTTGGACCTGAGCCGGGACGGTTACCGCCCATTCTGCCTCCTCCTAAACCCATTCCTCTACCTGTTCCCGAACCTCCTCCGAAAGGACCTGTTCCATCTCCACCTGGCATATTACACCTCCTT
>CAZLTA010000073.1:0-2519 GCA_964562345.1 uncultured Planctomycetia bacterium | reverse complement strand
GGGGGATACATTTTATTACCCCCCCTTGGTTTCTCCGAAACCAAACCAGGGGGGATACATTTTATTACCCCGAAAAACCTATAAGATTCCCGAGATACATTCTTATCCCATACCAAAATGAGAATCGACATTCGGGTTTTCAGTCGATTTCAACTGGCCTTGATTATACTTTTCTACTACATCTTTAATCGTACCCGATGCACCGCTAATTATATTTATCTCTGCTGCCTGCAAAGTTCTAAAAGCATTCGGGCCGACATTACCTGTTAAAACAACCTTTACATCTTCCTCCGCCATAAATTGTCCGGACTGCACTCCCACTCCTCCCATACCATTGATATTCTGATTTCTAACCGCCTTAAATTCTAAAGTATCCGTATCCACAATAATGAAATACTGGCATCTTCCAAACCGCGGGTCAACCTGCGAATCCAGATTGTCTCCCTGTGAAGTTACACAAATTTTCATATACTCCTCCTCCTTCTTTTAATGTTCATGCCTATCTTGACTAGGGTGGTCACATTCTTCTTTATCTAAACCATACCCCTTTCCTGCGCCCGGTTTACATAAACTCTCGCCGCCTTTTAGTTCACCCTTTATCAATTTTTCTATCACCTCATCTATCTTCCCTTCTATTCCTATAATCGTCTGAATTCCAAACTCATCAAAAAATCCCATTGCTCTCTGTCCCATACCACCACAAATTATATATTCGGCACCTTTCTGGTGTAAAAACTGTGGGATAGCTCCGGGCTGATGACCAGGATTAGCTATAACATCTTTTCTTATAACATTACCCTCTTCGATATCAATAAGAGTAAACGAAGGACATCTGCCGAAATGAGCAGATACAAAATTTCCATCCGTCGATATGGCTATTCTCATAAAAAAACCTCCGTTTTATAGTAAGTACTCAACCTCTTTCTTCAACGACAGGAAAGAAAGGGCAGACAGGTTTTTTCCTGCCTGTCCCTTTTAAAATTTCTGAGCATATTTATTCGGCCTTTTTTTCCGCAGAACCTAATTCGCTTATGCGGTTGTTTATCGCATCAATCTCTTCCTGCATCGCCTTGGCCTGGTTTTTCAGCATATCTGCTTCCTGTTGAGGAGTAGACAAATAGGCAGCTGAAGTAACACCGTAAGCATAAGGATACACAGTTCCCAACCATCCGCGCCCTCTGCCAAAACCACGGCCCCAACCTCTGCCAAAACCACGGCCATAACCAAAGCCGCCTCTGCCTGCAATCGGATTGGCATAACCTGGCACAGAATAACTTGCGCAATAACCTGCGGCACGGCCCGTCATCGAGCCCATTCCAAGAGGTCCTGTTCCATCTCCACCTGGCATTTTAATCACCTCCTTAATGAGCACATCATTTAGCAAACAAAGTGCAGCTAAATGATCTGTGCGAATTACCCCTTTTGGGGGATTGAGACTTGTGTTTTTCCAGCTATGAGCGAAGAAAAACACTTAGTCGAATTATACCCCCTTGATTCGCCCTGCGAATCAAACCAGGGAGTACGAGTTCCCGACGAGAGTTTCAAAAATATCACAGATATTTTTGAAATATCTTAACCGAGTCGGGACACATATCTACATTAATAACAACCATTTTCATTTATATTGAAAATACAATTTTAGTTCCTGTTCCTGCATCTTCCGCATAATCCATAAAATTGTATAATATGATTCATAATCTTAAAATTATACTTTTTTGAAAGCTCTTTCTGTGTTTTATTAAGCAATTCTATCTCTTCATCAATAAAATCGGTATAATCTATTGCTCTACCGCAATTCGTACAAACTAAATGATGATGATGCCTACCTTCTGATAACTCATATCGCGCTTTAGCATCTCCAAAATCAAATTTAACGACTAATCCCATTTGAATTAACAATTCCAACGTACGATATACTGTAGTAAGTCCGATATTAGGATAAACCTTATGGACAGCCAAATATACATCCTCCGCACTGAGATGACTGGAAGATTTAGCTATAACTCCTAAAATCTCCTGTCTGGGTATAGTAAACCTATAACCGCAGCCTCTAAACCTTCCATGCCACCAGGGCAGCCTTGTTCCATTTCGTCCCGGCATATTCAACATCTCCTTATTGATAATGGTTTCCATTATCAAGTATACGCTATTGTGCTATTTATGTCAAGTTTTTTTATAAAATTTTTATTTTATTCTTTACTATAGCACAACTGATTAACTTTATCCCAGATACGTTTTATACTTTCTGCTATCGGACCTTGAGTATACTCTACCACCGAAAGACCTTTCATCTGAGCCTGAGTAAATTTTTTATCATAAGGAATGACTCCGATAAATTCAACATTGATATTCTGCGTTATTTTTTTTACCTTTCCTGTCATCTTCTCATTTAAATCATACTTGTTTACCACTACACCTGTAGGTATATTAAAATGGTGTGTTACTTCTAAAACACGTTCTAAGTCATGGATTCCCGAAACAGTAGGTTCAGTAACAATTAAGGCATAATCCGCTCCGGT
>CAZLTA010000072.1:0-6741 GCA_964562345.1 uncultured Planctomycetia bacterium | reverse complement strand
ATAATTTATAAAAATGAAAAACCGCTTTTGCCCGGACAGTATGCCGGAGAAATAGAAAAGCTCCTTAAAGGAAGCGGTGTAGAATTGATTCTTGAGCCCGGCAGGTTTATTGCCGGTAATGCCGGAATTTTAGTTGTGCGGGTGGTCTATTTTAAAAAAGGAGCGAATAATAATTTTGCAATCACTGATGCGGGGATGAATTTACTTATCCGCCCGGCATTATATGGAGCTTACCATGAGATAAATTTGGTTAAGAAGAAAAACAAACCTAAGGTTAAAATGGATATTGTCGGGCCTATTTGCGAAAGTGCTGATTTCCTGGGCCAGGACAGGCGCCTTCCTGCTCTTAGAGAAGGTGATGCGCTGGCTGTTTTTGGAGCTGGAGCATACGGATCTGCGATGGCTTCTGTCTACAATGGCCATCCTCTTTGTGCTGAAGTAATGGTTCATGGTAAAGATGTATATTTAGTTAAAAAACAGCAGCATTACAGGGATTTAATTCAAAATGATTTACTGCCTTCATTTTTAAAATGAAAATTATAACATTTTCCAAAGCAGTTGCGGCGGGCAATGATTTTGTAATTATAGAAAACAGAAGAAATTCGACTGCAATCCTTAAACAATTGGCCTCTAAATTATGTCTCAGAAAATACGGTATTGGCGCTGACGGACTTTTAGTGTCTGAGAAATCAAGCAAGGCTGATATTAAAATGAGAATTTTTAATCCTGACGGAACTGAGGCTGAAATGTGCGGGAACGGGGTGAGGTGTTTTATTCTCTGGGCGTATAGAAATAAATTGATAAAAAGCGCCTCTTCGGTTGAAACTTTAGCTGGTGTAATTAAGGGTAAAGTTAAAAGGGACGGGATGATTCGGGTTCAGCTGAATGCTTCTTTCGAATATAGGCCCGGGATAAAGATTGCTTTAGAAAACAGGGTTTTTAAAGGGGATTATATAGATAGCGGAGTTCCTCATTTTGTGGTTGAAACGGATAAAATAGAAGATGTCGATGTCAGGCTTTACGGCCGGTTTTTAAGATTTCATAAAATTTTTAACTCCCGGGGAACTAATGTAGATTTTATTCAGTTTAAAAATAATAAACTGTATGTTAGAACGTATGAAAGAGGTGTTGAGGATGAAACCCTTGCCTGTGGTACGGGATGTGCTGCTTCGGCACTTGTATTCGGCAGAAGAAAAGGGTATTTAACAAAAGAGTTTACAGCGATACCCAAAAGCAAAGAGAAACTTAAAATAAATTATCTATTAAAAAACAATAAGTTTCAAAATGTATATTTAGAAGGCAGAGCAGATATTTTGTTTACTGCTAAATTCCGCTTTAATAAATAGAGGAGGTGAATTTATGTTCCGCGGCTCTATGGTTGCACTGGTTACACCTTTTAAAAACGGGAAGGTTGACAGAAAAGGGCTAAAAAAGCTTGTCAAGTTTCATATTAACAATAATACCTCTGCTATTGTTCCCTGCGGGACTACAGGAGAATCTGCTACATTATCATATGATGAGCATGAATTGGTAATTGATGCTATTCTGGATGAAGCAGGGGGAAAAATTCCGGTTATTGCGGGAACAGGCTCTAATTCCACATGGGAGGCTGTTAAGCTTACAAAATTTGCAGATAAAAAAAAGGCTCAAGGTGCTCTTTTAATCTGCCCTTATTACAATAAGCCTACCCAGGCCGGGTTATATCAGCATTTTAAAGCAATAGCCGAGGAGGTAAATATTCCTTTAATACTTTACAATATACCCTCACGTACCGGTGTTAATATGCTGCCGGAAACGATTGCACATCTCGGACGGGATTTTAAAAATATCGTGGGAGTTAAAGAAGCAAGCGGGAGTTTGGACCAGATGACGGCAATTCAAAATATTACTCCCCGTGAGTTTCTTTTGATTTCCGGAGATGATGTTTTGACCTTGCCGGTTTTATCTATCGGAGGAGTAGGCGTAATATCTGTGCTGGCTAACATTATGCCGCGTGAAACAGAAGATGTTGTAAGGAAATTTGAAGAAGGTAATATAGCAGAAGCCAGAAAACTCCATTTGAAACTTTACCCTTTAATTAAAACAATGTTTATCGAAACAAATCCCGGGCCTGTAAAAACTGCTCTGGGTTTAATGGGGATGATATCTCCGGAGATGAGGCTGCCTATGTTTAAAATGTCTAAAGCGAACGAATCGATACTGAAGAAAAATCTTAAGAAATACGGGTTATTGAAATGAAAATAAAAATTGCAGTATCAGGTTGTTTAGGAAAAATGGGCAGGAGGATTATACGTTTGTCATTAAATGATTCAGATATTGAAGTTGCAGCCGGCATTGAGAGAGAAGGCCATCCCTCTATAGGAGAAGATTTATTTGAATTGCTGGGCGAAGGTAAAAAAGGTATCAGCATTACTTCGGATTTTAAGCAGGCGGTATCGGAGGCGGATATACTGATAGAATTCACAACCCCGCAGGTTAGCCTGCAGCATCTTCAAACTGCATTTGAATTGAAGAAAAAGATTATAATTGGCTCAACAGGGTTTAATGACGAAGAGATTCAGAAAATAAAAAAAGCAGCCGCTGAAATTCCGGTTCTAATTTCTCCCAATATGAGTATAGGGATGAATGTAATGTTTAAGATTATGCCTCAGCTTGTAAAACTTTTGGGGCCGGATTATGACATAGAAATTGTCGAGCTCCATCATAATAAAAAGAAGGACGCTCCTTCCGGAACTGCTAAAAAAATTGCAGAGATTATTAAAGATGCAAGAGGAGGCCTTAAATTTATCTACGGCAGGAAGGGATTAACCGGGCCGCGGCAAAATGACGAACTTGCTATTCATGCTTTAAGGCTGGGAGATATTACAGGTGAACACAGGGTAATATTTGCCGGTAATGATGAAAGAATAGAATTTATACATAGCGCCGGTTCACGCGATATATTTGCCAGGGGGGTAATTCTTGGAATCAAATATATCAGCGGTAAAAAGAGCGGTTTTTATACTATGGGGGATGTATTGTCTGAACGGCTGAAATGAAAAAGAAAGTAAATATTTTCCTGGTATCCTTTGCTGTTTTAATCGGTATTGCTATTTCGATAACAGACGTATTTTTTCCTTTTGACCGCAATTTGATCAACTGGTATTTGAGGAATAAGCGTGTTGGCTCAAATGAGATAGTTGTAGTTACTGTGGCTGAGAAAAGTTTCTCTGAAAACAAGCTTTGGCCATGGTCTTCTGATTGGCCGAAATATCTGATTTCTTTTATTCTGGATTTGAAACCAAAAAAGCTTGTTCTGGGGTCTTATTTTGTCAAAGAAATTAAAAATATTAATTCTTACGGCAAGGTTTTAGAAAATGAACGCCTTGTCATTCCTTTTAACAGAAACCTTACGGAAAATACTGCGGAATCTTTATCTAATTCTATCCAGCAGAGACGGGGGTATTTTTATTACTATAATAAATACGGTAGTTTATCCGAAACAGATTTTTTAAATAAAGTATCTGATGAAAAAGGATTCTATTTTTTACCTCAAACTGAAAATGTCAAGGTTATATCTGCTTCTAACATTGCCCTGGCTGGTTTTTTAAAAGGCGAAGGTTATGAATCTCAGGATCTGAAGCTCTTAAAGAGCAGAATTGTGCTTTTGGAAGGTGATGTTGAAGATTTGAATAAAGAGATTTCGTTTTTGAATACCCGCTTGCGGGGGAGCGGTTTTTTTATGTTACCCCGGGAATTTGAGATATATATTGCGGTATTTGTGTTTGCAGTTCTTTATATATTATTAAGACTCATCAAGTTTAAAAGAGCAGTTTTAATATTTTTAGTCTCTTTGGGAGGGTGTTTTATATTTCAGAGATTATATTTTTCTGTTACAAAAATTTATATAGAACTGGCACCTGTGGTTACGTTTGCTTTTTTAGGTTTTATGGTATCTGTTTTAGAACAGGAGTATGAATTGCGCATTCATAGGAAGGAGAGAAAGGAAACTCAGCTTGCCAGGATGCTGAAAGAGAAGGAAATACTTCCCCATTCGGTATTAGCATCCAATGGTGCCTTGGTAAGTGTGACTCGTTATAAAATGGACAAAGTAGGCGGGGATTTTTATCAATTTCTGGAATTTGCCAAAGGTGAGCTTGGAGTGGCATTAGGCTGGGTGCCGGGAAGCGGTGTTGAAAGAGTGAGGCATATTATGGAAATTGTACATAGCTGGAGAGATTTTGCTTCTGTCTATAAAGAACCCGGCAAGGTTATTCAGGTACTTAATAATTCTCTGTTTAAATATGCGGAAGAAGGCAAATATGCAACTTTTCTATATCTGCTCTATGATGCCAAGAAAGGGTTCCTGAAATATGTTAATGCCGGTCATGATCCTTTGATTTTTGTGAATAGAAAAGAAGAGGTTAAGATTATATCGGCTCAGGAGCCTACTCCTTTGGGGGTAGCAAGAGATGTTCCGTTTTACGAGGGAGAGATTGATTTAACAGCAATAGGTAATGCTATGTTTATCGGTTATAGCGGTGGTATTTCCAGATTAATTTCGGATTCCGGAGGTTTTAAAAGCGAATTTCTGCAGAATTTCAGAAATTATCTGGCGCATGATGCTGATAAGCTGGCAGATGAAATATTCAGTGATTTCTTGAAGCATTATTCTAAAAAGCCGGAGGAAGAATGGTCTTTACTCACTTTAAAAATAACGGGGTAAATAAATCCGGTATCAATATCAATTTGAACAATAGTAATTCCCTGCATTTTGATGAGGAAAAAGAAATTGTGGAACTGCTTTTTGAAGGTCTGAGCAGCTTAGAGCGCGGTATGCGGAGTTTAAGCAAAAATATTACTACCCCTGCAGGTAAAATCAGTATCATTGCTGTTGATATGGTGGGTAGAATTGTGATAGTTGAAATCGGCAGGGATGACACGGAAGATTTAATTTTCAAATCCATAGACCATTTTGACTGGGCATTGAATCATATGAAAGATTTGGAAGAGAGGTACAAATTTTATAATATCGACCCGACACTGGCCCCCAGAATTGTAGTGCTCGCTCCGGCTTACTCCGAAAAGTTTGTGAAGAGGGCGACTTATTTAAATCCCACTTTTATTGATATCTATGAATATCAAATCAAGGAAAGCATGGGGATGAGGAAGGTATATTTTAGGCCTTTTTCGTTTATTAACAATAAAAAATGGGTTATATACTTAAGAACAAAGTCCATAGAGGACCATTTGAATTATCTGGAAAATGATGCCTTAAGGGACACATTGAAAAGCCTGCTGGTTGAGGTACAGTCTTTAAGGAATGATTGTACAATAGATACTTCATCAGGATATGTTAAGTTTAAAGATAAAAGCGAAAATATTATTCTGGGGATATATGTATTGAAGAATTATTTTTGGATTAACTGGGAAGATAAAAGATGGAACGGGCATTTAATCAGCAGTAAGGACGGTTTTAATTCTTTAAAACCTGCTGTTCTGCGGGCTGTCAGAAAGGAGGCATAAGTGGAGTTTATTTTTGAAAAATCTGAAAGGTTGCAGAAATTACCGCCTTATCTTTTTGTCGAAATAGACAGGCTGAAGAAAAAGCTGTTTCAACAGGGGAAAGATATTATAGATTTAGGCATCGGTGACCCTGATCTTGCTGTGCCTGAGGAAATTATAGATGAATTGAACAGGGCGGCGTGTGATGCTAAAAACCATAACTATCCTCTGGATTTAGGAGTTAAGGAGTTAAGAGATGAGATAGCCGTGTGGTTTTTAAACAGGTTTGGAGTTAAATTAGATGCTGATAGTGAAGTTTTGCCTCTTATAGGTTCTAAAGAAGGTATTGCTCATTTCCCGCTGGCAGTAATTAATCCGGGAGATACAGTTTTAATACCGGAGCCGCTCTACCCTCCGTATAAGAGCGGTGCAGCATTTGCAGGAGCAGAGATAGTCTATTTGCCTTTAAAGCAGGAGTATGGTTTTTTGCCCCGGATTGAGAGTTTGGATAAAAATATTCTGGAAAAAACAAAACTTCTTTATCTAAATTATCCTAATAATCCTACAACTGCTTTAGCTAATAAAGAATATTTAAAAAATGTGGTTTGGCTGGCGAAAAAATTTAATTTCATTATCCTTTATGATGCGTCTTATTCAGAACTCACTTTTGATGATTATCAGGCCCCGAGTATTCTGGAAATCGAAGGGGCACGCGATTCAGCAATAGAATTTCATTCTTTTTCTAAAACCTATAATATGACAGGCTGGAGATTGGGATGGGCAGGCGGTAATAAAAAGTTAATTGATTATTTAAGGCAGGTAAAGTCGAATATCGATTCAGGTGTTTTCAATCCCATCCAGTATGCCGGCATAAAAGCGCTTCAGATATACCCTTGGCATATCACTGAACTCAAGCGTATTTATCTTAACAGGCGCAATGTTTTTCTTAATGCTTTAGGCAAATGCGGCTGGGAAATAGAATTTCCGAAAGCTACATTCTATGTCTGGGCTAAATTGCCTGTAAAAACTTCTTCTGCTGAATTTTGTAAATTATTGCTTGAGAAATGTCATATAGTTGTCACACCGGGTTCCGGTTTCGGGCCTTCAGGGGAAGGTTACCTCCGCTTTTCTCTGGTTGCGCCGGAGGAACGGCTTCAGGAGGCTGCCGAGAGAATTTCTAAGATACTGTGAGCAGAGTTTATATAGGTTTAGGGTCCAATCTGGGTAATAAAATAAATAATTTAGAAAAAGCTTTGA
>CAZLTA010000071.1:0-6746 GCA_964562345.1 uncultured Planctomycetia bacterium | reverse complement strand
GTCCTAAAGGACGCCCTGCGGGCAGTCCTAAAGGACGCCCTGCGGGCAGCCCTAAAGGACGCCCTGCGGGCAGGGGCTCTGTCCCGGGAATTTCTGTTTGGGAAATTCCACGGGGCTGAGAATATTACAGATTTCTCGGGAGGCGGATATTTCATACTGTTTATGAAATATTCGGGTTAGAGATTGCCGGAGGGGTAGAAGTTTTTAAAAAAGAAGAATCAAAAGTATTAGAGGATGTTTTAGAGGAGTGCTAAGAATTATAAAATTTTATATGAGAACTTGCGAGACAAGATTGCGGGGTTTATAATATTTGGAAGGACTCCTCTTACAGAATTTTCTTAGGACATTTACTGGTTGGTGGTAGACAAAGAGTATCAAGGAAAAGGAATTGGAAAGAGATTGATTAAAAGAGCCCAAGAAGTTATATTAAAAGAGACAGAAACAGCAATTATCCGGATAGAAACAACTTCTCAAAAGCAATATGCCCATGCGCGGTATTTATATAGAAGAATGGGATTTACTGAAGCAGAAAGAATTGCAAACTTTTATTTTTCAGGAGATGGCTTAATGATTTTTTCTAAGGAGATAAAAAATGAAAGAAGTTGATTTTGCTGTTGGCTGGCCGATTAAAGAAGAAGATTTATTTTTGAAAGTTTTAAAGCAAGAGTCTAAATTAAAAGGAATAGGCTTTTCTATAATTTATGAAAAGGATTTGGAGAGATTGCATTATTTGGTTAAGAGAAATAAATTAAAAATAAAGTTTTTCCTGGATATGGCTTCGGATTCATTTAATTTTAATGACTCTTTTACTAAATTTGTCTATGCTTTGAAAGATTCGGATACCAAAGTAGTCGCTGACCCTGATAGTGTAAAATTTTCTGCTGATAAATCTATAACTCATTTTAATCTTTTAAAAGCAAAAATCCCTGTGCCCTACACTATTGTAATAAGACACTGGGAGCCCATGCGTCAGTTTAGTGAAGAAGAAAGAGAAAAATTAGGTTTTCCTTTTGTAGTAAAGCCTGCTTTGGGCTATGGTCAAAAAGGAGTGGCTATAATTAACCAAAAATTTAGCCTTAAAGAAATAGCTAAGGCAAGGGAGTTTAACTTAGGAGATAATTTTCTTCTGCAGGAATTTGTTGAGCCGGTTATTTTTGAAGGAAGACCTGCTTGGTTTAGGGTATTCTATATTTTTGGAGAGATATTCCCCTGCTGGTGGAATCCTCAGACCAACGAGTACAAGCAGGTAAGCTTAAAAGATTTCTCAAAATACAGATTATCTATTCTTGCTCAAATTATTTCTGAGATTGGCAGGATAACCAGGGTAGAATTCTTTTCCTCAGAGATAGCCTTGAACAAAAAGGATAAAAGATTTGTGGTTGTGGATTATATGAATGACCAGTGCGCTTTATATCCTAAATCCCAGCACGCTGATGGCGTTCCTGATGAACTCATTACTCTTATCGGACAGAGATTAGTATCTAAAGTTTGGGATTACTTAAAAGGCAAAGATACTTTAAGTTATCGAGCAGTTTGGTTTCTTAAAATGAAATTGAAAGATGAGGATGTAGTATGAAGTTTATAAAACCTACTCGGCTTAAGAAAGGTGATACTATAGGTGTTGTGGCTCCTGCTTGGGCATTTGATGTTAATAATTTTTTAAGAGGAATTGAGAAATTCAAAATGTTAGGCTTTAAAGTAAAGTACGATAAGATTATTTTCAGGAAATACTGGTCAATGGCTGGATTAGACAAAGAAAGGGCCGAACAGATAAATAAGGCATTTGCTGATAAAGAAATAAAGGCTATTTTTTGTGCTAAGGCAGGTTATGGTTCAATCAGGATTTTACCTTACCTTAATAGGAAGGAAATAAGAAATAATCCCAAGATATTTATAGGGTATAGCGATATCACGATTCTGCTTTTATATTTGCAAAAAGTTGCCAGAATGGTGGTTTTTCATGGACCTTTGGTCTGTGGAGAGATTTATGAAGGAATGAATAGGCTGACTTTAAATTTTTTGCTTAAGGCAGTTACTAAACCAAATCCTTTAGGGAGAATTTCCTTCCCTGGGTTAAAAGTTTTTGAGCAAGGAAAAGCAAAAGGTATTCTTGTAGGAGGAAATCTTTCTTTAATTGTAAAGACCTTAGGCACGCCTTATGAGATAGACACAGATAATAAGATACTTTTTTTAGAAGATATCGGTGAGGATTTAGAGGCCATAGATGGTTATTTTCAGCAATTAAAGCTTGCTGGTAAATTCAAAAATATTAAAGGGGTTGTTTTTGGAAGGATGGTTAATTGTTTCGATTACGGAGGTAAAAAGTACCGCCTGCGTAATTTAGTAAGGGATTTGTTTTCTCATTTAGAAATTCCTATTCTTTACGGTTTTCCTTCCGGACATTTTCAGAAAGAAAAACATAAACAGGTAAATTTAACTTTGCCTTTAGGAGTAGAAGTTATAGTTGATACAAATAAATTGTCTTTAATAATAGATGAATCAGCAGTAATATAAAAAAAAGGCAGCAGTGATACGGTTTGGCAGTTTTTGCAGCAAGTGGGAGTTGCTTGAGAGGGAAGCCGTTAAGTATTTCAAAAAAGATTTCAGCAAGACATTAACATCCTATAAATACGCAGGAGACCGCAGATTTACCTGTCTGTCGACAGGCAGGTAAGCACGACAAATCCCTTGGAAAGAAACTTAGAAGAAATAAGATGCCGTATAAAGACACAGGGTTATTTCAAGAATGAGCGCAGTTTAGATCTTTGGGTATATGGGATATTAAAATATTCAGAAAAGATTAAAAAACTAAAAGAGATGTCATTTTCTGTTATGAAAGAGAAAACTAAAGAACTTGAATATGAAAGTGTCCATCATTCTTGACATTACCACAAATATTGATGGTTAGCTATTGGCTGTAATTTCGGGTATAATTGCTGCAAAAATAATAAGGAGAAATATATGGGATTGTTATCGCTTTTATTCAAAGACCCGACAGCATTTTTTCTGCTGGTTCCCGTGCTTCTTTATTCAGTTATCGCTCATGAGGTGGCGCATGGTTGGATTGCATCGTTATTTGGCGATAATACGGCTAAATACTCCGGCAGGTTATCATTTAACCCAGTATCTCATATTGATCCCATAGGAATACTCGCGCTTTTTCTTATCGGGTTTGGATGGGCAAAGCCGGTGCCTGTTGACTATAGAAAACTGAGTAATTCCAGGATGGCTATTGCTGCTGTTTCTTTAGCTGGGTGTATAACGAATATATTTATTGCAGCAATTGCATTGTTTTTACTGCAGTTTGATACTTTTCGTGCAAATCATCTCTTTGCGCCGGTACTTCTAATTGCAGCCCAAATAAATATTATATTGGGAGCATTCAATTTAATTCCTATTCCGCCCTTGGATGGATCCCGGGTCCTTATGGAATTTTTACCGTATAATGCCAAGATGAAACTTGCCAGGCTGGAACCATATGGGTTTTTTATAATTATTATTTTGCTTTGGGCCGGGTTTTTGACTCCGGTAATTACATTTGTTCAAAATTTGATATTTGGTCTAATCGGGGTGTTGCTGAGTTTTACCAGGTAGTCTAAAAGCATTAAAAGGAACTAAACAAAAAAAGTTTCTTTTCTATTTCAGAGAATAATTTTTTGTTCTAACAAATCAAATTTCTGTTTTAAAATATTCGTTTTTTTGGTCTGTTTCTATCTCTGCCAGTAGTGTAGAATTATACTTGCAGATAGTAGTATCAAGGAGGTAAAGATGGGAGATAAAACAAAAGAAGAACTTTTAAGGGAAATAGAGGTTTTACAAAAACGCATTGCAGAGCTTGAAAAGACAGAATTTGAAAATAAAAGAGTAATAGAAGCATTGCGTAATTCACAATTGACGTTGATGAACATACTTACGTCTATTGGCGATTTGGTTATTGTTTTAGATAAAGAAGGCCGGTTCACTTTCTATCATACGCTTGAAACATCCGATTTATACCTGCCTCCGGGGAAATTTATCGGCAGGAAACACTCTGAAGTTATGCCGTCGAAGCTGACTCCTTTGGTTGAAGAGGCTATTGCGAAGAACAAAAATGGAAAAATCGCTGAATATGAATATTCTCTTGATTTTGATGGAGATATAAAGTGGTATTCTGCAAAGCTGTCTCCGATGCTGGTTGATGATGAATACGCCGGTTCAATTGCAGTAATACGGAATATTACCAGGAGTAAAAAGTCAGCTTGAAAAGGTATATTTATGCAGTCTGGTATAAGTAAAGCTAAGCAGGAGAAGCTAAAGAAAAAGATGCAGGAATTAGGCATTAAAGGAGAAGATATTGAGGAGAAATTTATCCGTTCCGGAGGTAAAGGAGGCCAGAAAGTAAATAAGGCTGCATCCTGCGTATATTTAAAACATATTCCGACAGGGATTGAAGTCAAATGCCAAAGGGAGCGTTATCAAATCTTAAATAGGTTTTTAGCCAGAAGGATTCTGGTAAATAAAATTGAAACGCATCTTTTAGGAAAACTTTCAGAGGAAAAAAAGAAAATAGAAAAAATCAGAAGGCAGAAACGCAGGCGTTCTAAAAAGGCGAAAGAAAAAATATTGGCTGATAAGGCGGAAAGGGCGAAGAAGAAAAAGGAGCGTTCTTATAAACCTGGATTAGATGAATTGAGTGGTTAATAAAGGGTTTTTTGTAATTGGGATATATGTCAGATAGATGTTAAGAATTGATTGCTGAATAGTCTTTTTTGGTTGCTTTTTAATGCGAATCAAGTATTATGGCGAGAGTTGTAACTATTCAATAAATCAATAGATATGGGCAAGGTTAAATTCGGTTTCTATTTCAAAATAATATTAGTATTGGGCTTCGTTTATTTATTTTTGGTAAGTATCGGCCTGATGGGGGAGGCTTTTAAAGGATTCGGCAGAGATTTTGCTGAGAGTTTAATTAAAACAACATCCCACCCGTTTATAGGATTGTTTATAGGAATTCTGGCAACCAGTATCGTTCAGAGTTCTTCAATGACCACATCGATTGTAGTTGGAATGGTCGGCTCAGGCGTGATTACTGTTACCAATGCGATTCCCATTATCATGGGCGCTAATATCGGGACCACAGTAACCAATCTGCTTGTTTCTCTGGGGCATATAGGCCGGCGTGAAGAATTCCGGAGGGCTATCAGTGCAGGATCTGTCCACGACTTTTTTAACCTTATCTGCGTAGCCATTTTTTTACCCCTGCAGCTGTTGACTAACTGTCTGGGGAGGCTGGCTGCATGGATGAGCACTGTTTTTAATAATTGGGGCGGCATAGAGTTTACCAGCCCCATTAAAGTTTTTACCAAACCGGCAGTACATCTTATTAAAAATGTTATTATGAAAATGAATCTGGCTGAAAATATTTCCTACGTGATTGTGTTAATTTCCGCTTTTGTAATATTGTTTCTGTCACTGTATTTTATTGTAAAAATTATGCGGTCTGTTGTAATGAAAAGAGCTGAAATTGTATTAAATAATATAATCGCTAAATATGGTTATCTGGCTATTTTAGCCGGAGCTATTTTTACAACAATCGTGCAGAGTTCTTCAATAACTACATCTTTAATGGTTCCTCTTGCTGCGGCCGGAGTTCTGACTGTTGAAGGAGTATTTCCTATCGTTCTGGGCGCTAATATCGGGACTACAACCACGGCAATCTTAGCTTCGTTTGCAACAGGAAATATTTCCGCTATTACTGTAGCATTCGTTCATTTTTTGTTTAATGTAATAGGCGCGTGTTTTATTTATCCTCTAAAGCCGATTAGAAAAATTCCGATACTATTGGCGAAAAAGTTAGGAGACCTGGCGTTTAGAAAAAGGCGGTATGCTGTTATATATGTGTTAACTTTATTTTTTATTATCCCGGGTGTATTAATTGCTGTTTCACGTTTTTTAAAATAAAGGAGGTGTGCTATGTTTAAAAATATAATGCGTTTTTGGAAAGGGAAAGATTTTCTGAGCCAGGTATTAGATGATTTTAAAGGCATGCTTAATGATGCAGAAGAGATGTTTTCTTCTGTATGCAGGAAACTTATAAATAATGAGGATGAGCCCAATTTAAAGGATAAAATATACACTTTTGACAAGAGAGTAAACGAGGCAGAAAAAGATATCCGGAAAAGGGTTGTCGAGCATCTTACTATTCAGCCTTCGGTTGATGTCCCGACTTCTTTACTTTTAATGAGTGTAGTCAAAGATGCTGAAAGATTAGGGGATTACTCTAAAAATCTTTTCGAAGTAAGCAGATTTTTAGACAAACCGATAGACAAACAGCGGTATAGAAAGCTGTTCAATAATATTGAAGAAGAAATATTAAAATTGTTTAAACAGACCAAGCAGGCTTTTATTGAATCAGATGAGGATAAAGCGGCTAAATCCTGGGTCTATGAACGGGATATTGCAAAGAGGTGCGATAGTATTATTGAACAATTGGCAAAAAGCAGCCTTTCTGTAAATGAAGCGGTTTGTTTTACTCTTATGGCACGTTATTTCAAACGCCTGACAGCACATCTCACCAATATAGCTACTTCCGTAATATTGCCGTTGGCAGATTTGGACTATTTCGATGAAAAAAGATAATAGTCTGTTTGTTCTGGTGTAGGAAAGTATAAGACCCTTCCTTTAAAGGAATAGGAAGGTCTATCCCTGTTGGATAAGACCCTTCCTTTAAAGGAATAGGAAGGTCTATCCCTGTTGGATAAGACCCT
>CAZLTA010000070.1:0-6864 GCA_964562345.1 uncultured Planctomycetia bacterium | reverse complement strand
AAGAAGCTTGCTTGAAAAAGCGCTGCGGGATTTACCAGTATCATCACAAATGCAGTGAATATTAACACATTGAAGGGATTTACTTTTATATAAAAAAACCAGAAATAAATATACACAAGCGCCATAACAGTCGCCCTGACAACAGGCGGCCGGGCTCCTGTAAGAAACATATACCCCAGCATAATAACTGCAAGCACAACAGACCTGATGCGACCGCGCGCACCCACACTCTTAAGTAAAAACAAAAAGAAAAATAAAACCAGTCCTACATGCAGACCGCTTATAGCAAGGATATGGGCTAAGCCAAGTCTTTGGAACTTACCCCGTATGCTCTGAATGCTTTTACCTGTTTCCCCCAGAATAGTTGCTTTGACAAAACCCGCATACGCCTTTGGATAAAGCATATCAACCTGTTTCGAAGCGTATTTTTTAATCCTGTAGATATATCTTTTAACAGAAAATTTGCGGGAGGTTATTTTATAGTTTTCGGCCAGAAGAATCATCCTGCCTCTGGTCTTTCTGAAACCGCCTTTTAAAATCAAATAATCACCCGGTTCAATACCGGGCGTATAATCACAATATGCACTGAGAGGGAGCTTAATATTTACTTCCTCATCTTCGACATTAAGCAAACGCAGAGGAAGTTTTAACCTTTCATCTTTTTTATCCGGGATTGACGTGACAAATCCTTTTATTGTAACATTCCGGTAATCGGAAAATTTATCTAACGCTTCTATTTTAGACTTATTTACCTCAAAACTTAAAAACCCAAGCAGTATGATTAATAAAATCAGAACTACAGTAAATATCTTTTTACGCAGGAAAAGCATGCTTGATATAAAAAATAAAACGCCTAAAAAAATGCCTGTTAAGCCGGACAGCCACCCAATATTTGAAACAAGAATTCCTGAAATATATGCTGAAAATAAAATAAAAAGATTCCAAGCAAAAGGAGGCAGGTATAGTTTTTTATTTGCTCTATCGTTCATGTCATGAAAATTTAGTACCGGCTATCCTTATAAATTACAGTCTGAAATACTGTCTCATCTTCTGAAGTTTCTTCCCGCCTATACCCTTAACATTAACTAGTTCATCTATACTTTTAAAACCGCCTTTTTCATAACGATACTGAATTATACGTTCGGCATAGACCATGCCTATCCCTGGAATCTGTATGAGTTCGGAAATAGATGCGGAATTTAAATCCAGCGGGAAAACAGCTTCTTCCTGCTGTTTGGACTTAAAAGAAAATTTAAAGGTTTCAACTCCGGCAAATTGAACCAGCAGATATGCAAACAGGCAGAAACTTAAGAAAAGCAGGAAATATTTTTCTTCTTTAGTAAAATGGAATTTCACACAACTATATTAACTATTTTATTTTCAATTAAAATAAACTTGCGGACTTCCTTATCTTTAATATATTCCTTAATCTTATCATTATCAAATACCATTTGCTTAATCTCATCCTCATCCGCACCATAAGGCACTGCAATCTTCCCCCGCAGTTTACCGTTGATCTGAACAGGTATTTCTATTTCCTCCTCTACCATTGCTTTTTCATCGCATTCAGGCCAGGAAGCAGTTTCTAATACTGTACCCTTCTCACCCATATTCTGCCATAATTCTTCGGATATATGCGGTGCAAACGGATATATCAGGACTAAAAGCACCTTTAGTATTTTACCGAGCAGTTCTTTACTGACACAGCGCATGGCAATATCGGACTGTATCTGATTAATAAGCTCCATGATAAAGCTTATTGCGGTGTTAAACTTAAAACCGCCGTCCATATCCAGTGTTATTTTTTTTATTGTCAGATTAAACTTTCTGTTTAACTCTTTTTCACACGCGCCATCTATTTTTTCAGCCGAATAACCTTGAAAAGTTTCATAGATTCTCCAGAATCTGTTCAAAAACCTGTAAGCACCCTCAACTGCTCTGTCAGACCATTCGGCATCTTTTTCCGGAGGCCCCATAAACAGGATATAAAGCCGCATAGTATCAACGCCATATTTCTCAATCAATGCATCGGGAGCTACTACATTTCCCTTTGATTTCGACATCTTAACGCCGTCTTTTATAATCATGCCCTGCGTAAAAAGACGGGCAAAAGGTTCTTTAAAATCAATAAGTTTAAAATCAAACAGAACCTTCGTAATAAACCGGGCATATATAAGATGCATCGTGGCATGTTCAATCCCGCCGATATACTGGTCAACCGGCAGCCATTTATTCACAAGTTTTGTATCAAATGCTTTTTTATTATCGCGGGGCGTAATATAACGGAGGTAATACCATGAAGAATCAACAAAAGTATCCATGGTATCAACTTCACGCCGTGCCTCTCCCCCGCATTTAGGACATGCAGTCTTAACAAATTCCTTACAGTATTTTAAAGGAGAATCACCCGTAGGCTTAAATTCGACATTTTCAGGCAAAAGGACGGGTAAATCTTTTTCCGCGACAGCAACAGTTCCGCATTTATCACAGTAAATTATCGGAATAGGTGCGCCCCAATAACGCTGGCGTGATATCAGCCAGTCCCTTAATTTATACTGAACCTGGCGTCTTCCGATACTGTATTTTTCCATAAATTGGGAAATTTCATCCTTCGCCTCATCTGATTTTAAACCGTTGAACTCACCAGAATTAATTAAAACCCCTTCATCCTCATATGCTGTTTGCATTGCATCCAGTTCAAGATGATTTTGAGGATTATCAACAACTACGCGCATAGACAGATTATATTTTTTAGCAAATTCAAAATCCCGTTCATCATGCGTCGGAACCGCCATGACAGAGCCTGTTCCATACGCCATGAGTACATAGTTCGCCGCATAAACCGGTATTTTCTCATCTGTCATAGGATTTACTGCATACTTCCCGGTAAATACCCCTTCTTTTTCCTGTCCTGCCAGGTCCTGAGTCCTTTGGGTGGTTTTTTTCATCCTTTTTACAAAATCAACGACTTCAGATGAAACCTCTTCTTTTTCAATCCAGTCTTTGATAAAAGGATGTTCCGGCGCTAAAACAACGTATGTCGCTCCGAATATAGTATCGACTCTGGTTGTAAAACAGCTTATTTTTTTATCCTCATCAACAACCTGAAAATCTATTTCAACACCGAATGATTTGCCAATCCAGTTCTTCTGCATAACTTTTACTTTTTCAGGCCAGTCAGAAAGCGCTTTCAAATCATCCAACAGTCTGTCTGAGAAATTAGTAATTTTAAAAAACCACTGCTCCATCTTTTTCTCTTCCACATCAGTCCCGCATCTTTCACAGCTGCTGTCAATAACCTGCTCGTTTGCAAGGACTGTTTTACAGGAAGGACAAAAATTAACCGGAGCATACTTCTTATAGGCAAGCCCTTTTTCATACAATTTCAGAAATATCCATTGCGTCCATCTATAGTAATCGGGCAGACATGAGGTAACTTCTTTATCCCAATCATAACCTATGCCCCAGGATTTAAGCTGATTGGTAATTCTTTCTATATTCTTAAGAGTCCACGTCCTGGGATGGATTTTATGTTTTATGGCCTGGTTTTCTGCCGGAAGCCCGAAAGCATCCCAGCCCATAGGTGATAAGACATAAAAACCGCGCATTGCCTTATACCGCGCTACAGCATCCCCGATAACATAATTGCGGGCATGGCCGACATGGAGTTCATTTGACGGATACGGAAACATAACAAGACAGTAATATTTGGGCTTGGGGGTGTTTTTTACATCTATTGTAAAAATACCTTTTTCACTCCAGTACTTCTGCCATTTGGCTTCAAAATCTTTAGGTTGATAACTTTTCATCTATTACCTCCATAGTCCCCGGCAAATAGATTCCGGCGAAATCTGCAGGGAACCGTTCTATTTGATTTTTAGATATTTTACCCTATTTAAGTTCTTTATGTCAGCTTTTTCTTCTGTTTTAGGGGTCTCAAGTATCATAGGCAGATTGCAAAGAGCCGGGTGATTGATAAAATTTTTAAACCCTCCACGGCCGATAAAACCGCACCCGATATGCTGATGGCGGTCTTTATGTTCCCCCAACTTGCAGTGCGAGTCATTAAGGTGCAGGAGTTTTAACTTATTTAATCCCACCTTAGAGTCAAACTCGCGGATAAAATTATTTAAAGAAACTTTTTTTCTGATATCAACACCCGCGGCAAAAAGATGCGCGCTGTCTAAACATATTCCGGCTTTGGGCCCCAGTCCTAAAGGACGCCCTGCGGGCAGCCCTAAAGGACGCCCTGCGGGCAGCCCTTTTATTACTTTTGAAATTTCATCAATATTTGAACCCAGTTTATTCCCTTCTCCGGCGGTATTTTCAAGAAGTAAAACCGTGTTCCCCTTATAACCTGTTAAAATTTCTCTTAAGACATTCTTCATGAATTTTATGCCGGAATTTTTATCGACATTAGATCCGAAATGAATAACGTATAACTCAGCATCTATCTGATTGCAGATTTTTAAATCCTCTTTGACCAAAGCAGTTGTTTTCTTTCTCAGTTTTTCATCCGCAGAAGCTAAGTTCAATATATAACTCCCGTGCACAACAAGAGGCTTAATATCGATGCTTCTCCGTTTTTCCTTAAAGGTTTTAATTTCTGCGATTGCCAATTTCTTCCTGGCATACCCTCTGGGATTGCGGATAAAAATCTGCATCGCAGTACAGTTAATACTTTCAGCCTCAATAAGAGCCTTGAGCAAACCCTTGCTTATTGAAATATGTACTCCCAAACGAAACATTTTTAAAAATGAATACCTCTGCAGGATTACTTTTATTGGAAATTGGAAATGACAGCCTTCAATATATTCTGAGTCAGAATCAAATCAAACAATTTCTTAAAATCCGTTATATTGCTGTATTCCTGCATCAGGCCAAGATGCAGCCTGTTCATTTCAGGCGGATTGCTTCTAAAATCCTTATAGAATACATCTGATATTTTTATTTTTAAATCCTGAATCAAAATTTTATTATTTTTCTTAGTTCTGTTTTTTTTATAACTGCCGGAAGATGTTTTTTTTACACTCACAAAATTAGTACCTTCCCCTTTTTGTTTAACAATATATATTTTATCTACATTAATAAAGAACTTTTCAATCCGAATTTCCTGTTTAATAAGGCTTAATAAATCCACTTTCAGAAGCACGGAATTAATCTCAGCAAGGTGCGGTTCTTTAAAACCCCTGGGGTTTAGCAGAGTAACGCCTTCAAGACGAATATAACCTTTTTGAATTTTGGAATCAACTTTTGATATTTTTATCCGCGCATTAGTCTTGCTCATAACCGCAAGATTAACAGCCAGTTTAACCACCTGATTCTGGAAGAAAAAAACAGCAATCCCCAAAATAACAATAATGACAATAACTTTTTTAACAAACCATTTTATAATACCCATTTGTTCTCCTAAACATCCTGAAATTGATATTTATAATACTTACAGTAAAGCCCGCCCTTTTTCATCAACTCCTCATGCTTTCCTTCCTCTGCAATTTTACCATTTTCCAGAACAATAATTCTGTCAGCCCTCCTGGCAGTTGATATCCTATGCGCTATAAGGAACACTGTCCTGCCATGGATAAGCCGCTGAATTGCTTCCTGCACTTTTAACTCTGATGCAGCATCCAATTGGGCAGTAGCTTCGTCCAGAATCAAAATAGGCGGGTTTTTTAACACTGCACGGGCAATTGCAATTCTCTGTTTTTCCCCGCCGGATAATTTGGCCCCCTTTTCTCCGACAACAGAATTATATCCTTTAGGAATATTCGAAATAAAATCATCTGCATTGGCAATTTCAGCAGCTGCTATTATTTCCTTTTGAGTCTTGCCGGATACACCATAGGATATGTTATTAGCAACCGTATCGTTAAAAAGCACCGGTTCCTGAGTCACAAGCCCGATATGTCTTCTTAACGACTTCAGGCTGACGTTTTTAATATCCGTACCGTCAATTAAAACACGCCCCTCAGCAGGGTCATAAAACCTGAGCAATAGATTTACCAGCGTGCTTTTCCCGACACCGCTGGGCCCTACCAGACAGATAATTTCACCCATTTTAACTTTTAAATCAATGCCTTTCAATACATAGCCGCTGTCGTATTTGAAGAATATATTTTCATAGCTGATTTCTCTCTGAGGAGTTTTCAGTTCAATTGCATTTCTATATTCTTTTACGGAAGGTTTCTCATCCAGAATTTCAAAAACTCTCTCACCTGCAGCAAAAGCAATCTGATTGAAATTATAAACCTTTATCAGCCGCTTTATAGGCTTCATAAGCGCAAGGAGAGAGGCCAAAAACATTATAAAAACACCGAATGACATCTCGCCTTCTATAACCTGCCTGCCGCCGATAACCAGAACGCATATTCCACCGATAGCAGAAACAAATTCTGTAGCAGGATTTATTAATAACGTCCTTCTCATTGTTTTAAGCATCAAATGATAAAAATCCTGATTCAGTTTTTTAAATCTGGATATCTCCTTACCTTCCATGGAAAATGCCTTCACGATGTTCATGGAGGTAAAAACCTCCTGCATTCTGGAATTCAAATCACCCATTTTAGCCTGAGCCTGTTTGGAAATTTTCCGCAGCCGTTTGCCGACTTTTAAAAGCGGAAAACTTATAACAGGCATTAAAACCAATATGATTAACGCAAGTTTCAAATTGATAAAAAGAACTATTCCCAGAAAAAGCACCAGTTGAAACAAATAATACACCGAATCCGCCAGGCCTTCTGTTAAAGCATTTCTGATAACATAGACATCGTAAGTAAGGCGGGATACCAGCTCTCCGACCCGGCTTTTGGAAAAAAAGTCCATTGACATATAAATGTTTTAATCACCTAATATTTTAGTGGTTTT
>CAZLTA010000069.1:0-6919 GCA_964562345.1 uncultured Planctomycetia bacterium | reverse complement strand
CCCAGTATTTTAAAATTTGAAGCTGCCTTGTTTAATTCATCTAAAGTTTTATTCACTTTACTATCTTTACAATGGCCTTCCAGGTCAATAAAGAAATAATAATCCCATGCTTTTTTCTTTGACGGCCGGGATTCTATTTTCGTAAGGTTTATATTGTGTTTTTTAAACGGCATTAATACGGTATGTAAAGCTCCGACTTTATCTTTTATCGAAAGCATAATAGAAGTTTTATCATCGCCGGTTGGTTTCGCCAGAGTTTTACCTACCACAAGGAACCGGGTAATGTTTGTCGGAGCATCTTCAATTGCAGATGCAATTATATTAAGTTTATAGATATCTTTAGCCATTTTACTTGCAATACAACCAGCACCTTTTTCTCCTGCTGCAATCTGTGCAGCGCGAGCCGTACTTGAAACTTCCGCCAGTTCGGCTGAAGGCATATTCTTCTCAAGCCACATCCGGCATTGGCCGAAAACCTGAGGATTAGAATAAACCCTTTTTATTTTTTTAATATCCTTTGTTTTAGAAAGCAGAAAATGCGAAATTTTAAGATATATCTCAGAGCAGATTTTTAACTCCGAATCAATAAACATATCCAATGTGTGATTAACAGCACCCTCAAATGAATTTTCAATCGGCACAACACCAAAATCGGTATTGCCCTTTTCAACTTCGTTGAAAATTTCCGTAATACTTAAGCATTCCACGTAATTTACTGAAGAACCGAATTTTTTCATAGCCGCAAGCTGTGTAAAGGTAGCAGCCGGGCCCAGATAAGAAATAGCAACACTTTTCTCCAGAGCCAGCGATATAGACATTATTTCGCGATAAACATTCTTTAATAATTCCGCAGGAACAGGACCCTGGTTATATCCGGCAACTTTTTTATAAACCTCTTTTTCCCTCTCAGGGACATACGCGCTCTGGCCTGTTTTCTTTTTAAACCCGCCGATTTTCTGTATCAGACAGGCTCTGTCATTAATAAGTTCGACAATATGTTTGTCTAACTGGTCAATCTTCTCTCTGATTTTCGTTATCTGCATTTTCCTGCTCCATTTCCACCAGTTCATCCAACGGCGGCAGTTCTTTTAAAGAATTTAAACCAAAATACTCCAAAAACTTCTTCGTCGTAGCATACAATAAAGGTCTGCCCACAACCTTTTTTCTACCCGCTATTCTAACCAGCCCTTTTTCCAGAAGTTTCTTCATAACTCCATCAACATCAACCCCTCTAATTTGAGCCACTTCCGGTTTTGTTACAGGCTGTTTATAGGCAGCTATTGCCACAGTTTCAAGAGCTGCTTTAGACAACCGTTCTTTTCTGCCGCCCTGAAACAATTTTCGAAGCCATGGCGAATACTCCGGGTCTGTTACCAGCTGATATCCCCCTGCTACTTCTCTAATTCTGAAACTATGATTATTCTGATATTCTTCTTTCAACTCGCTTATACCTGAAATAATCACAGCTTTATCAGTTTCTAAAACAGTCTTTATCTCATCCAGAGACAAAGGACGGTCCGAAACAAACAACAAAGCCTCAATGATATACTTTACTTTATCAACAGAAGTCATTGTTTAAAACAGGCAGAGGTTTTGAAATCTTTATTTCACCAAAAAGACCGGACTGGCGTATAATTATCTTTTTTAAACGTATAAGTTCAAGCAATGCCAGGAAAAACACAACTGCCTCAAGCCGGCTTGTGATTCGTGACCAAATATTTTTGAAATAAACAACTCCTTTCTCATCCAGAAGAGTTAAAATAAATCCTGTTTTCTCTTCCACTGTATGCTCTTCATCCAAAACAACCTTAAAATCATCTTTGGGAATATTTTTCAGAGCACGGGTAAATGCCGAAATTAAATCAAAAATGCCCGATTCAAAACCCTCGTATTCTCCGCTATCCGCCATTACCTCATCAGACACAGATACATATCTTTTAAAAACCTCGCTGCCTTCTATCTCTTTTTCTTTTAAAATACCCGCTGCCTCTTTGAATTTCTTATATTCCAATAATTTTTGAACAAGCTCCTCCCTGGGATCTTCATCAGGTATTTCATCTTCAAGCAGCGTTTCTTCCTGGGGCAGTAACATCCTGGATTTTATATAAAGAAGGGTTGCTGCCATAACCAGAAAATCACCTGCAATGTCCAAATCCAGCTCACACATAGTTTCCAAATATTCTAAATACTGCCCGGTTATCTCCGCAACAGGAATATCGTAAATATTTACTTCATTTTTTTTAATAAGATAAAGAAGCAAATCCAGAGGACCTTCGAAAACCTTAAGCCTCACTTTGTATTTGTTCATATGCCAATAGCCTCTCTGACCTCAGCCATAGTTTGAGAAGCAATATTATGTGCCTTATGAGCACCTTTTTTAAGAACTTCTTTTAAATAATCCCTGTTCTTTTCAAGACTCCTGCGCCTTTCCTGATGAGGTTTAAGCACCTCAATAAGAACCTCTGCCAGTCTTTCTTTATCCTCGACACATCCGATATCAGCTGCTGTACACTTCTGATAAACATTGTCTTTAATTTCCGGCGCAAAAATTTCGTAATATTTATAGACATTACAAACCTCAGGCCTTCCGGAATCAGTACGTTTTATTCTTTCAGGGTCTGTAAACATATTCTTGACTTTGGCGCGGATTACATCAGGACTGTCTGAAAGAGCTATGAAATTATTATAACTTTTACTCATTTTCCTGCCGTCTAACCCGGCTAATTTAGGTATTTCAGTCAACAGAGCCTCCGGCTCGGGGAATATATCTTTTTTAAAAAGATAATGGAATCTTCTTACTATTTCACGGCACAGTTCTAAATGAGGCAGCTGGTCGCCGCCGACAGGAACATAATCCGCTTTATAAATAATAATATCCGCAGCCTGTAAAACCGGATATCCTAAGAACCCATGCGTTGAAATCTCTTTATCAGAAAGTTCATTAATCTGCTCTTTATAAGTCGGGCATCTTTCCAGCCAGCCCAAAGGTGTAATGATTGAAAGAATTAAATCCAATTCTGCATGTTCTAAAATATCCGACTGTCTGAATAAAACTGACCTTTCAGGGTCTAACCCTGCAGCCAGCCAGTCTAACAGATTATCTAGAGTATCTTCCTTTATTTTCTCAGCGGCCTTATATTCACTCATAAGAGCATGCCAGTCAGCTATCATAAAAAAACACTGATATTTATTCTGTAAATCCACCCAGTTTTTAAGCGCGCCCGTCAAATGGCCGAGATGCAGCGGGCCTGTGGGCCTCATTCCGGAAAGAATCCTCTTTTTCATCTCCTTACCTCAAGCATCGTATACGCTTCAACTATATCCTTTTCTTTCATATCATTAAAATCTTCTAATCCAATTCCGCATTCATACCCCTCTTGGACTTCTTTGACATCGTCTTTAAACCTCTTTAGAGAAGTAATCCTGCCTTCATATATAACTTTATTATCCCGCAGCAATCTACAGGGAATATTCCTCTGCACTTTTCCTTTGCTTACAATACAGCCTGCTATCTTTCCAACCTTACTGACCTGAAAAACCTTTCTTATTTCCAGTTTACCTACAAACCGTTCTTCTAATTCCGGCTCTTTTAACCCCTTAAATACTTTTTCTATATCATTTATCAAATCATAGATAATACTGTAAAGCCTGACTTCAACATTCTCCTCTTTAGCCCTGCTCTTGGCCTTTTCATTTATCCCAACATGAAAACCAACAACAAGAGCCTCAGATGCAAGTGCCAGAACAACATCAGACTCGGTTATATTTCCAATCCCTTTATGCAGTATTTTAAAATCAATCTCTCCTTTTTGCTTCTCTTTAAGTTTATTCAAAGAATCTACTACTGCATCCAAAGAACCATAAACATCTGTTTTCAAAACCAAATGCAATACTTTTTCACCCTCTTTAGCCAGATCTTTTAAACTCATCCTTTGAGCAGGAGCCTGTTTCTTAATCTTCGTCTCATCCATTCTTTTAAATATAATCTCTTTAACCTTGCTTTCATCTTTTACCACTAAGAATTTTTCGCCGGATTGAGGGATGCCGTCAAAACCCAAAACCCCAACCGGATCAGACGGATGAGCTTCTTTAACCCTATTGCCTAAATCATTAAATAACGCTTTCACCTTCCCGCAGCAAGTACCGGCGATGGCGATATCTCCATATTTTAATGTTCCGCTCTGGACGATAACAGAAACAACCGGCCCTCCTTTGGATACCTTAGATTCTAATACTACACCTTTAGCAGGTTTATCCGGATTTGCTCTTAACTCCATCATCTCTGCCTGAAGCAGAATCATATCCAGCAGTTCATTTATACCTTCACCGCTGATTCCGGAAACACCTACTGTAATTATCTCGCCGCCCCAATCCTCAGAGGTCAAGCCGGACTCCGCAAGCTGCCTTTTAACCTTATCAGGATTAGCATCCGGTTTATCAATCTTATTGATAGCTACTATAATCGGCACACCTGCTGCCCGAGCATGGTCAATAGCTTCTATCGTCTGAGGCATAACTCCATCATCGGCAGCAATAACAAGAATAACAATATCCGTAACATTGGCCCCCCTTGCCCTCATAGAAGTAAAAGCTTCATGCCCGGGAGTATCTATAAAAGTAATTTTTTCGCCTTTATGCTCAACCTCATAAGCGCCGATATGCTGTGTAATACCTCCTATTTCTTTTTTAGTCAATTCCAGATTCCTGATTTTCTCAAGTAAAGTAGTTTTTCCGTGGTCAACATGCCCCATCAAAGTAACAATAGGATATCTTTTAACAAGCTGTCCCTTTTCTTCTTCCTTATGAGTTTTTAAAACTTCCTCTTCATCAGTCAATTTTTTCTCTAAACCAACTCCATACTCTGCAGCCAGCTTAGATGCCAGTTCTTCATTTAAATCTTTATTTATATGCGCGAATATTTTCCATTTCAAAAGCTGCTTTTGAACCTCGTTCGGCTTGATACCGATTTTTACGGCCAAATCTCTTACGGTAATCGGGAATTCAACAGGTATTTTAGGCCTTGTTTTTATCTCTTCCTGCTTTTTCTCATCCAAAAGAGCCGCAATTTCATGTTTGACAATCTCTGCAGTATCCATATCCAATATGCTCATATGGGATTTGACTTCCATATTTAATTGTTTTAAATACCCAATTAACTTCTTGGTATCTATTCCCAAATCCTGTGCCAATTTGTAAACTCTAATATTACTCATTTTTATTCTTGAGGTATGCTTTAGCAATATCAATTATTCTTGAAGCCGTTCTTACACCAACACCTTCGACTTTAGTTAAATCCTTTACGGATGAACCGGCAATCTTCTCAACAGAAGTATATCCGGCCATGCCGAGAGTTGCTGCAATCTTAGGGCCTATCCCATCAATCTTTAACAGAGAAGATTCCTCACCCAGCTCCTCAGGGCTCCTTACATCTATCTCCCAGCAAGTCAGCTGCGATGCCAGCCTGACATTCTGTCCATGTTTTCCTATTGCAATAGAAAGCTCATCCTTAGGAACAATTACCAGCGCTTTTTTTTCTTTTTTAAACAACTTTATTTTCGATATTTGAGCCGGATTAAGAGCCGCTTTTATATATTCTGAAAGATCCTCACTATATCGGATAATATCTACTTTCTCACCGCCCAACTCATCAACTATATTTTTAACTCTGATCCCTTTCATACCCACGCAGGATCCGACAGGGTCAATATTTTCCTGTTTTGAATGCACAGCTATCTTAGTCCTCTCCCCGGCTTCTCTGGCAATTGCAACTATTTCAACAAGCCCTTCCTGAATTTCGGGCACTTCTATTTCAAAAAGCCTTTTGATTAATTCAGACCTTCTTCTGGAAACTATAACCAAAGGAGGTTTGCCGGTTTTTTTTACTTCCAGAACAAACACTTTTAATCTCTGCCTCTGCCTGTAAACTTCACCGCGTCCCTGCTCGGAACGGGGCAATAAAGCTTCGGCCTTTTCAAGTTCCAGGATAACATCACCACGCTCTATTCTATTTACAACCCCCGTCAGGATATCCCCTGCTTTATCTTTGTATTCATCATAAACAGTTTCCTTCTCTGCTTCTCTTAATTTCTGCATAATAACCTGTTTTGCAGTCTGAGCCGCAATTCTGCCCAATTGCTGGGACATCACATCCCTCCCCTCTATGTGTACTTTTATATCCCCGGTATTTACATCGAACTTTATCTCTAAATCCTCTTTTTCAACATGCAAAACTTTCTTAGCTGCAGTAAGCATTGCTGACTCAATAGCATCGATAAGCTTTTCCTTATCAATACCTTTCTCCTGTCCCAGATATTCTAAAGCCGACAACAGCTCTTCGTTCATTTCTACTCCTTAGATAAATTTATCCGCTGTTTAGCGCTGTCAATATCTTTGATATCAGCCTCTACTACTTCATTTTTGCAGCCAATCATTATTTTGCTCTCCCGCACCTCTATAAGAGGCCCTTTTATTATACGCCCGTCATTCATTTTTACAACCAAATCCCTGCCTAAAACGCACCTGAACTCATCTTCATTCTTCAATGGCTTATCAATACCCGGAGAGAAAACTTCCAGGATATAACTCTGGTTTATAATATCTGCATCATCTAATATACTGCCTAATTTTCTATTTACTCCGGCACATTCATCCATAGCAATCCCGCCCGGTTTATTTACAATAAAACGCAGCAGTAACTTATCCCCCTGGGGCACTAAATCCAGCTCGATAAGCTTATACCCTTCATTTTCAATAGCCGGACCCACAAATTGTGCAATTCTCTCTTTTAATTCATCTAAATAACTCATCTAATAAAAAAAGTGGGTAACAAAACCCACTCACCTCCTTAAAAAAGTTTAAATGTAAAATACTATAATTTACTATTGTTGTCAAGGGGGATATCTCAAATTGTCTTAGAAAA
>CAZLTA010000068.1:0-6996 GCA_964562345.1 uncultured Planctomycetia bacterium | reverse complement strand
TTCGTGAACACGGCAAAAGCATATTTTTTGACCTTAAAGATTCAGAAGCAAAGATTCAGGTTTATATTAGAAAAGATATAATGGGCGATGATGAGTTTGCAGTATTTAAAGAGTGTGTTGATATCGGAGATATTCTGGGTGTAGAGGGTGAGACTTTTAAAACCAGGACTGAAGAGCCTACTGTTTTAGCCAGAAAATTTGTTATGCTTTCCAAATCATTACTCCCTTTGCCTGAAAAATGGCACGGGTTAAAAGATGTAGAGCTCAGGCACAGGAAACGTTATCTGGATTTGATAATGAATGAAGATGTTAAAAAGATTTTTGTATTGAGGAGTAATATTACCAATTTAATCCGCAAGTTCTTAAGTGATAAAGGTTTTATGGAAGTTGAAACCCCAATGCTTCATTATGTCGCAGGAGGTGCTGCCGGGGCACCGTTTAAAACGCACATTGAAGCATATGATTTAGACCTTTACCTTAGAATTGCACCCGAATTGTACCTGAAAAGGCTTTTGGTCGGCGGATTTGATAAAATATACGAGATAAACAGAAGTTTCAGAAACGAGGGTGTTTCAACCCGGCACAATCCTGAGTTCACTATGCTTGAACTTTACTGGGCATATGCGGACTATGAGGATATTATGAAGTTAACCGAGGAGTTGTTCGTATATTTGGCTCAGGAAATAAAACATTCTTCAGAATTGGAATATCAAGGTGAGAAAATAAATTTTAAAGCTCCCTGGAAAAAGTTGAGTTTCGCTGAGATTTTAGGCAAGAAGGAGTTAACCATGGATGCACTGCGCAGTATTATGGAGGCGAAGATTGGTAAGAAACTTGATAAACTTTCCAGGTCTCAGATACTTAAATTATGCGAAGAATATATTGAGAACCAGCTGGGGAATGAACCCGTTTTTGTAGTTGACCATCTGAAAGACATTTCGCCTCTTGCAAAATCTAAAAAAGAGAATTCTAATCTGGTTGAAAGATTTGAGCTTTTTATATCCGGTATGGAAATTGCCAATGCATATAGCGAGCTGAATGACCCGATTGAACAGCGGGAAAGGTTCAAAACTCAAACCGGCGAAGGGAAGGAACATGTAGATTTTGACTTTGTGGAATCTTTAGAATACGGCATGCCGCCTGCCGGAGGGCTTGGAATCGGGATAGACAGATTGGTTATGCTTTTTGCCGATGCGCCTTCTATAAGAGAAGTGCTTTTATTCCCTCTTTTAAAACCTGAATCCTGCGATGAGGCTTGAGTTCTGGCTGGCCAAAAAATATCTGGGCAGGAAAGAAGCAAAATTTCTAAAACTCATTTCCGTAATTACGATTTTAGGCGTGGCTATCGGTGTTATGGCGCTTTTAGTTGTAATAGCGGTGATGAGCGGTTTCGACAAAGAATTGGAAGAAAAGATTTTGGGAATAAATTCAGACCTTCTGGTTAAGTCCGAGGCCGGTTTATATGATTCCCGGGAGGTGGTTGATAAGCTTCCTCAGTTTGATGAAATTGTATTTTCTTCGCCGATAGTGGTTAGCAGCGGTAATTTAGTTAAAAACAGCTTTCTGGAAAATGTTTATATTAAAGGAATAGATTTAAAGCAGGAAATAAAAACCACAAATTTGAAGAAATATCTGCTGCATAAGTTAGATAACATCAGCTCAAATGGTATTGTAATTGGTAAAATACTGGCAGAAAAATTTAATTTGTCCAAGGGCTCAAAAGTCGAAATCCTGCTTCCGTTTCAGTTTGAAAGTTTTCCTTTTATAGTTGAAGGGATATTTGAATCAGGAATGTATGAATATGACACTTCTTTGGTGTACGTAAATATAAACAGTGCTAAAGAAATTCTTTCGACATCAGGGGTAACAGCTTTGGAAATTAAGCTGAAAAATCCCTATCAGGCAGATATCTTAAAGAAGAAGATAAGAAAGGTTCTGCCTCCTTCTTTCAATGTTGTAAGCTGGACGGATATGAATAAAAGTCTTTTCCAGGCTTTAAAGCTGGAGAAAACGGCAATGTTTATCATTCTCTGTTTAATAGTTTTGGTTGCTTCTTTTAATATTGTAAGTATTCTTATCATGTCTGTATTGGAGAAGATAAAGGATATCGGCATTATGAGAGCAGTTGGAATGAAAGCAAATGTCGTCAGGCGTGTTTTCATTATGCAGGGGATGTTAATAGGTGTTTCCGGTATTTTTTTAGGTACCGTATTGGGCAGTGCTTTAATATATTTGCTTAAGAATTACCCCATTATTAAACTTCCTACGGATATTTACTATATTGACAGACTGCCTGTTGCCCCTTCGGTTTCAGATTTTGTCTTAATTATATCGGCTGCACTTTTAATCACATTTGTCTCGACTTTATACCCTGCAATCAAAGCAGCAAAATTCGATCCTGTGACAGCTTTAAGATACGAATGATAGTAAAGTTAGATAACATTCATAAATATTACCGGATTGGAAATACCAGATTGCATGTATTAAAAGGGATTTCTTTAGAGATTGCCCGGGGAGAATCATTGGCCATAGAGGGGCCTTCCGGAGCGGGTAAATCTACTTTATTACATCTAATAGGAGGGCTGGATAGGCCCAGCGAGGGTAAAGTTTACTTAGAAGGTGAGGATATCTATGATTTCGCTGACAGCCGTATTTCTCAGCTTAGAAATGAAAAAGTCGGTTTTGTATTTCAATTTTATTATCTGATACCTGAGTTAACTATATTGGAAAATGTTGCTCTGCCTTTACTTATCAGAGGGGAGTATCGTAAGAAAGCTTTGAATCTGGCTGGAGAGGTGCTCGATTTTTTAAAGCTTAAAGAGAGAGTTTCTCATTATCCTAATCAGGTTTCAGGCGGCGAGCAGCAGAGAGCTGCAATTGCCCGTGCCATCATTACCAATCCCATGCTTTTACTCTGTGATGAGCCGACGGGAAATTTAGATTCTCAAATGGGGCAGGAAGTGTTAAAATTATTGCAGAATATTAATAGAGAACGGGCAGCGATTGTTATAATCGTTACTCATGATAAAGATGTTGCATCATGGATGAAGCGAAGAATCTATATAAAAGATGGAGTATTTATGAATGAGAATGTTAAATGAAGATACGATTTATGGAAGGAGATAAGATAGATTGTTTATTTAATAACATTTCCCCAAAAGGGGACTTGTACCCCCTGGTTTGGTTTCGGAGAACCAAGGGGTATAATGAAATGTATCCCCCCTGCATTCTTTCAGAATGAAAGAAGGGGGGATAATTCGCAGACGGCTAATGCTTAAAATTTTCAGCCTCTGGAGAGCCTGAAAATTTACTACTCATTAGGAGGATAATATGAAGGTGTATATTAACGGTGAACTTGCTGAAAAAGAAAATGCCAAGGTGTCTGTTTTTGACCACGGCTATCTTTATGGAGATGGAGTCTTTGAGGGAATCAGAGAGTATAATGGTTTAATTTTCAGACTCAAGCAGCATTTAGACAGGCTCTATCGTTCTGCCCATACAATTATGCTTGAGATTCCCATAACTAAAGAAGAGATGCAGTCTGCAATAATAGAAACATTAATGGCCAATAGTCTTAAAGATGCCTATATCAGGCTGATTGTTTCCCGCGGCGAAGGCGATCTGGGGCTGGATCCCAGAAAGTGTAAAAACCCGAATATTGTTATTATAACGGATAAAATTGCCCTTTATCCTAAGGAGCTTTATCAGAAAGGCATGGAGATTATAACCGTTCCTACCAGGCGTAATATTCCTGAAGGAGTGAATCCTCAAATTAAATCTTTGAATTATCTCAACAATATTATGGCTAAAATTGAGGCTATAAATTGCGGATATGAAGAGGCTATTATGCTTAATAATGAAGGATATATGGTTGAATGTACGGGGGACAATATTTTTATCTACAAGGGAGGAAAATTATATACTCCTTCGGTTCATCTGGGGGCATTGGAAGGTGTTACGCGCGATGTTGTGATAGAACTAGCTGAGAAAAATGGGGTTGAAGTCTCTTATAAGATAGAGTCACGCCATGATGTATATAATGCCCAGGAGTGCTTTCTTACGGGAACTGCTGCTGAAATAGTACCTATAGTTAAGATTGACGGTAGAAAAATTGGGGAAGGCGTGCCTGGGGAAGTTGTTCTTCAATTGATTAAGGATTTTAAAGATGTTACAAAGAAAGAAGGTGTCTCTGTTTATTAGACTGGAGAAAATGAAATGATTTGTGATGTTTGCGGAAAAGCTGAAGCTACTGTGCATCTGACGGAGATAATAAACGGTAAAGTTACAGAATTGCATTTATGTGAAGAATGTGCCCGGGAAAAGGGTACTCAGATGGAACAGCATTTTGGTATATCTGATCTCTTGGCGGGACTGGCAGATTTAAATTCTGATGTAGAAATAAAGCAGGATATTGATTTGAAATGCAGCAGCTGCGGTATGAGCTATAAAGATTTTAAGAAAATGGGCAGGTTTGGCTGCAGTCAGTGTTATGAATCTTTTAAACAGTATATTCCGTCTTTACTGAAGAGGGTTCATGGTTCTGCCAAATATGTGGGAGAAATGCCTAAGACTGGAGAATATCAGGTAGTGAAAGACGAACTACAGGAGTTAAGAAATAAACTGCGAAGTGCAATAGGTAAAGAGGAATATGAAGAAGCGGCGAAGATAAGGGATCAGATTCGTAAAATAGAGGAAAAACGCGCTAAAGATGAAAAAAAGTAACATAGATGCTTTGTTAAATCAACTGGGAGCCTGGCTTCAGGGTACAGGGGAATATTCAGATATTGTGATTTCCAGCCGGATTAGATTTGCCAGGAATTTAAAGGATTTACCTTTCTATCATTGGGCAAGTGATAAAAAAAGAGAAGAAGTTTATTTTAAAATCAAAGAAGTAATTGAAACTATCCCGGATCTTAAGAATGGAATCTGGGTGGATATGGCAAAATTAAATGAATTGGACAGGCAGTTTCTGCTTGAGAGGCATTTGATAAGCAAAGAACTGGCGGAAAAGGGCCCGTATAAGGCATCTTTTATCGGAGATAGTGAAATAATTTCTCTTATGATCAATGAAGAAGACCATATCAGGCTTCAAGTTTTAGAATCCGGCCTTTCTTTGCTTCAGGCAATGGATATAGCAAAAAGGATTGACAATGAGCTTGCTCAAAGATTAGATTATGCATTTTCCTATGAGTGGGGTTACCTCACTGCCTGTCCCACTAATGCAGGCACAGGCCTGCGCGCTTCTGTTATGCTGCATTTGCCTTTGCTTGTTATGACTAAACAGATAGCAAATGTTATTAATACAATCGCGAAGCTTAGTTTTACAACCCGCGGGTTCTATGGTGAAGGGACTGAGGCGAGCGGCAATTTCTTCCAGATTTCAAATCAGGTGACTTTAGGCAGGCCGGGAGAGGAAATCGTAGAAAACCTGCTTAAAGTTATATCACAGGTAATAAATTATGAAAGGTCTGCCCGGGAGAAATTTTACAATCAGGAAAAGCTGTCTTTAGAAGACCAGGTTTTTCGTTCTTACGGCATGTTGAAAAATTCCCGTCTTATAACCAGTAAGGAGGCAATTGAACTTCTTTCCAACTTAAGAATGGGTATAGATTTAGGTATTGTGGATATTGATATAAAGCATATGAATGAACTGTTTCTTTTAATACAGCCTGCTCATCTTCAGAAGGTGGAGGGCAGGAAGTTAAATTCCAAAGAAAGAGACATAAAACGTGCGGAACTTATACGCAGCAGAATAAAGTAGGAGGGTGTATGAATATGTTTAGTCGATTTACAGAACGGGCAAGGAAAATAATAATTCTGGCAAAAGAGGAAGCTAAACGGTTTAATCATGATTATATTGGAACTGAACATATCCTTCTGGGATTGATAAGGGAAGGAGAAGGAGTTGCCGCAATTGTCTTAAAAAGCCTGGAATTGGATTTGAATCAAATTAGAACAGAAGTTGAAAAGTTTATTCAGCCTGGAGCTAAAACAGTTATTGCAGGAGATATCCCCTTTACTCCCCAGGCAAAGAAAGCAATAGAACTGGCAATGGATGAAGCAAATTCCCTGGGGCATAATTATATCGGAACAGAACATCTCCTGCTCGGATTGATAAGAGAAGGAGAAGGCGTTGCGGCTCAGGTGTTGTTTAATCTGGGATTGGATGTCAATAAAGTAAGGGAAGGGATTATGGACCTTTTAGGTTCTCCTTCAGGGCAGGTGAGCGGTATGGGCGGTGTTTCAACCGGTAAAAGTAAAACCCCGGCACTTGACTCTTTTGGCAGAGACTTGACTGCTTTAGCACGGGAAAATAAACTCGATCCGGTTGTAGGCAGAAAGAATGAAATAGAACGGGTAATGCAGATATTATGCAGAAGGACTAAAAACAGCCCTGTGCTTTTGGGGGAAGCCGGTGTGGGTAAAACCGCAATTATAGAAGGCCTGGCTCAGAAAATAGTTGCGGCTGAGGTGCCTGAAATTTTGAGAAACAGAAGAATTATTGGTTTAGATTTGGCTTTAATGGTTGCAGGCACCAAATACAGGGGGCAGTTTGAAGAAAGAATCAAAGCGGTTATGAATGAAATAAAAAAGTCTGAAAATATTATTCTGTTTATTGATGAGCTGCACACTTTAGTCGGGGCTGGAGGTGCAGAAGGAGCAATAGATGCTTCTAATATTTTAAAACCGGCTTTAGCCCGGGGAGAAGTACAGTGTGTTGGCGCTACGACTCTGGATGAATATAGAAAACACATTGAAAAAGACGCAGCATTAGAAAGAAGGTTTCAAACGATTTTGGTAGACCCTCCTACGGCTGAAGAAACAATTGAGATTCTCAAAGGGTTAAGAGATAGATATGAAGCCCATCATAGAGTGAAATTTACAGACCAGGCTCTGGTTGCTGCTACAAAACTTTCTGACAGGTATATTACAGGCAGATTCCTGCCTGATAAAGCAATAGATGTTATAGATGAAGCCGGATCCAGGGCGCGGCTT
>CAZLTA010000067.1:0-7035 GCA_964562345.1 uncultured Planctomycetia bacterium | reverse complement strand
TTAAAATGCCGTCCTCCAGAAAATAGGAATCCTCGGGAATATGAGATAAATATGTGTACTTCTTATCTTAATAGGCAAATTGAGCTTATCAAGCCCAGGGTAATTTGCTGTTTAGGCAATTTTGCAACTGCTTATATAATGAAGAAATTTGATTTAAAGGATGAAATTCAGGGAATCAGCAAGATTCACGCTAAAGTTTTTTCCGTCCGCAGTCTTTTTGATTCTATAAAGATTGTAGCTCTTTATCATCCTGCGGTTGTAACTTATAATATAAATATGAAGCCGGTTTTGGAAAAGGACTTCAGTATTTTGAGAAATATTTGAAATCGAAGTTTAAATATGCCTATTTATAAATATAAAGTAAAAAATGGAAATAAAGGATGCAGGTTGTGTAAAGAGGGGTTTGAGGTTTTACAAAATGTAAATGAGGAACCTCTCAAAGTTTGTCCTCAATGCGGGGCAGGTGTTAGGAAAGTTCTTTCAGAATTTTCTTTAGGTTTTTCTAAATCGGGATTGGATAAAAGGGCCAAAGAGCAAGGTTTTCATAAGTTGAAAAGGGTGGATAAAGGTAAATATGAAAAGTTATATTAAAAATAGAAAATATTATGATAACGCAAATAAAAAATAAAGAACATTTTGAAGAATTAAAGAACAAGAATAAAGATTTTTTTATAACTGTATTTTATACTGAAGCCTCAGAAAAGAGTAAGGAAGTTCTTAAAATTCTTGAGGAATTTGGAAACGAAAATGAGGATATTGTTCTATGCTTTGTCAATGCTTCTGAAGTTAAAAATATCCATCCTTTATATGGAATAAGCACAGTTCCTACGGTTTTGGCCTTTAAAAATGGCAAATTATCTAAAGTTATATATGGAGTCCAGAGCAAGCAATATTATGAAATGTTATTATATGAAGCGCCGCTAAAAGAAGCAGAGGTAGAAAAAAAGAGAAAGTTTAGGAGGGTTGTTGTTTATACTTCTACAAGCTGTCCCTGGTGCAATACGGTCAAAACACATCTTATGAAAAATAGAATTCCTTTCAGGGAAATTGATATATCCCGGGATGAAAGGGCGGCTCAGGAGTTGGTAAGAAAGAGCGGACAAATGGCAGTTCCCCAGACGGATATAGACGGCAGGATAGTTGTGGGCTTTGATAAATTAAGGTTAAACAGTCTATTAGGGATACAAGAAAAATGAAGGAGGTGGTTTGTATGAAAAAAATACAGCCAATCAACAGTTATGTTTTAATTAAGCTGGAGAAGAAGGGTGAAGATAAGACTGCATCCGGGATAATAATCCCTGAAGTTGCGCGGGAGAAACCCAAAGAGGGAAAAATTATTGCTATTTCTGCTGATGCTTCAGAACAGATTTCTGTTGGCGATAGCGTTATTTACAAAGAGTTTTCGGGAACCCAGGTGACATTTGAGGGAGAAGATTACCTCTTAGTTCCTGTAGGAGATATTCTTGCTAAGCTGGTAGAGGTGGATTCTATTTAATGAATAGAACCATTCTCTTTTACGATGAGGGATTCAGGAACTTAGATTTTGGAGGCGGCCATCCTATGAAGGGTGACCGTTACCAGAAGGCTCTGGCAGAGTTTAAAAACATGGGAATATTAGACAGGATTGATTTAAGGAAACCTGATTTAATATCAGATGATATTTTAGCCATGTTTCATACTGGGGAATATATAAATCTGGTAAAGGAGATAAGTGAACAAGGTGAAGGAACTTTAGGGCCTGATACTCCTGGATTTAAAGGGGTTTATGATGCTGCATTATTGAGCGTAAGTGCTTCGGTTAAAGCAGCTGATTCTCTTTTGGAAGACGAAGCTGATATTTCTATAAATATCAGCGGAGGATGGCACCATGCATTTGAAAATAAGGGCAGAGGATTTTGTATATTTAACGACATAGCAGTTACAGCTAATTACCTGTTAACAAAAGGTATAAATAAAATTATGGTTATTGATTATGATGCTCATCATGGAGACGGGACACAGAGGGCTTTTTATAATAATTCTAAAGTTTATACTGTATCTCTGCATCAGAACCCTCAGACCTTCTATCCTTTTATGACAGGGTATAAAGATGAAACAGGGGAAGGAGAAGGGCAAGGATTTAACAGCAATTTTCCTCTTTCTTCTTATTGCAGGGATGATGAATTTATTCAAAATTTCAATGAAGTTGAAAAAATAGTTTCAGATTTCAAACCGCAGTTTATAATTATTCAAATGGGAGTAGATGGTTCGAAAGAGTGTTTTATTTCTAATATGGAATTAAGCCCTGCAGTTTATGACTTTGCATCCGGAGAGATTATGGGTTTAAAAGGAAAACTGGGTTTTAAATTGCTTGCCCTGGGGGGAGGAGGATTTGTTCATCCGGCTTTAGGAAGGAACTGGGGAGTGCAGATAGAAAATTTTATTGGAGGGTAAAAATGGAATTAACGTTTGCTTTTGCTACAGATGACGGTAAAATCTTAAAAAAAACGACCATTTCGGAAATGCTAAATATTATGCTGTCTATAGAATTTCTTCTGAAAAGGGCGAATTTATAGAACAAAGGGATAATGTTATAGTAGAGGAAGACGATGATAAACATGGAGATCCGAATAAAGCCCGGGCTGTATCATCTGTTTTAAAAGAATTAGATGTACTTGTAAGCAGAATGTTCGGCTCGAATATAAAAAGGATGATAAAAAAATTTGTTTGCGTCATAATCAGGACGGATTTCATAGAAGAAGCAGTTGGAATTATAAAGCTTAATATGAATAAGATAATAGAAGAATATAGGAAGGGAGAAGACAGGGAGGTTTTAATTCTAAATCTTTAATCTAATATTTGTTATGACCTTTAAATTTAAGCAAATTGGAATAATACGGACTCCATATATTGACAATGCGCCTTATCAGCCAGTAGATGAAGACAAGGGGGATTTCCGCATTGTACTTAATCCGGAGTATAAGGAAGGCATTTTAGGGCTTGAAAGTTTCAGGTATATTTATGTTATATATTACATCGACCGTCTAAAACATAATCCCTCTATGGTTGTAACCCCTCCCTGGGCTAATGGTATAGAGGTTGGGTTGTTTGCAAGCAGGTCTCCTCTGCGGCCGAATCCGGTAGGGATAAGCATCGTTCGTATAAAAAAGATAGTCAATAATGAAATTATTACATCAGGGTTAGATGTATTTGATAGAACGCCTCTCTTAGATATTAAACCCTATGTGAAAGACCTGGATTCTAAAACCGATGCAGATTATGGATGGATTAATGGATTGGGGGATGATAAAGAGCATTTGCTTTTACATATTAAAGGAATTCCCCATGAGTATTGAGGATAAATTTTTATTACAACAAACGGAGAATCAACTCAGGAATTTATTAAAATTGACAGGATAGGAGGTATTAAGATGCCTGAGGGAGAAATACATACGGAAGTTTTGGTTATTGGCGGCGGCCCGGGGGGAATTACCTTCTCCCGTTACCTGAAAAAACTCAAACCGCAAATAGAAATTACTATGCTTCGGTCAGAGAAGCATTCTATGGTATATTGCGCTATTCCTTATGCTATTGAGGGGCTTTTTGACCCCCATAAAACGTTTAAGAAAAATGAACTGGTAACTGATGTAGGTGTTCATCTGATTCAGCGGGCAGTAAAGGAAGTTGATTTAAAAAAGAAACGCGTGGTTGATGAAACAGGTGATATTTACACATCTGATATTATCTTTATTGCAACGGGTGCTGTGCCTGTGCTTCCTCCTATACCCGGTGCTGATGCGGCTAATATTTACACGGTGAAAACTCAGCATGATATGGAATCTATTATTGAAAAGATTCACAGCGGTGCGAAGCGTGCAGTTGTAGTCGGTGCCGGCGCTATTGGTATTGAACAGGCTCAGGCTTACCGTTCACAGGGGTTGGATGTATATTTAATTGATATGGTTTCCCGTGTACTGCCTGCAATGATTGATGAAGATATGGCTGATGTACTCTATGAGACTTTGCGTGGAAAAGGTATCAGATTAATGCTGTCAACTTATGCAAAGGGTATCGAGAAAGAAGGCGAGTATGCAAAGCGGATTTTATTATCTAATGGCGAAAATATTGATCTGGATGCAGAGCGCGATTTTATCTGTTTTGCTGTGGGAATGAAGCCGGATGTCGAACTTTTCGAAGGGCAGGGACTTGAGATGGACAAAGATGGTATTGTTGTTGACAGCCGGATGCGTACTTCTATCTCCGGTGTTTATGCGGTGGGTGATTGCTGCCAGTATATATCTGCTATTGATGGGATGCCTGTTGGAGGTAAACTTGCTACCAATGCAGTGCCTATGGCTAAAACAGCGGCGTGTGTAGCAGCTGGTATAGATGATGAATATCCTGGGTTTTTTAACGGTGCTGCGGCTTGTGTTTACGAACTGAGAATCGGCTCTACCGGGTTTACATCTGAGGTTGCTCAAAAACGGGGAATAGATACTGTTGCGGGGTGGGGAGAAACCACGACGCTGTTTCCAATGATGCCTGGTGCGGGTAAACTCCGGGTAAAGATTATTGCCGATGTACGTGATTTACAGGTTATAGGAGGGCAGGTTATCAGTATACTGTCTGCTGCTGATAAAGTTGATGTTATTACCCTGGCAATTCAGTGGCGGCTTACTTTGAAAGGTTTATCGACGCTTAGTTACAGTGCTCAGCCCTGGCAGAGTTTTATGCCGGCGCGCAGTGCAATTGTTCAGGCTTGTGAGAATGCGCTGGATAATTTTGCTGCAAAGAGCAGACAGTTTGACTTTTCAAATTTGTTAGAATGTGTATAATAAGTAAGAAAAGAAATAAACAATGCAGGAAAGAGGTTTGGTAAAAGTATTGAGGAAAAAACTTTTAAAAAAAGGAGGCAGCAATGAGGATTGAGGTAAATGATGCAAATTTTAAACAGGAAGTGCTGGAATCGGAAATTCCGGTTTTAGTTGATTTCTGGGCGCCTTGGTGCGGGCCCTGCTTTATGGTTGCTCCGGCTGTTGAAGAAATTGCTGCGCAATATCAGGGGAAACTAAAAGTATGTAAATTAAATGTTGACGAAGCTCCGCAAACCGCATCCGATTATGGGATTATGAGCATACCAACACTGGCTGTTTTCAAGGGCGGAGTGGTGGTGGATAAAGTTATTGGAGCACTTCCCAAAAGCGAATTGTTAAGAGCGGTGGAACCGCATATTTGATATCTATGATTGTAAACAGGAGGTAAATTATGCCTATTTATACCTATATTTGTAAAAATTGCGGCGAAAAGTTTGATTTATTAATTGGAATTACATCTGAAGAAACAGAGCTTAAGTGTAAGAAATGCGGCGGTAAAAATATCGAAAAGACTTTAAGTTCATTCAGCGTAGGAGCTTCCGGACGGGGTGACAGTTCCGCAGGCCCGAGTTGTCCTACGGGGACATGCCCGACTTGTTTTTGAAATGCTGGTGTGAAAAGCTGGATGACTAAAAAACAAAGATATATAAAGATGTTGCTGTTACGGAGAAGGAGATGTTGAAAAAGATTAAAGAAAATGTTTCTAAAATACATTCTGCATTCTAGTTAAAAGAAAGGTTTAATTATGAAAAAAGATATGGAAGTTGTTATTATCGGAGGAGTAGCCGCCGGGCCGAAAGTTGGTTCTAAAGTCGCCCGTCTTTTACCGGAAGCTAAAGTAACGATGATTGAAAAAGGAGAGTTTCTTTCTTATGCTGGATGCGGCCTGCCTTATTATTTGTCAGGAGTTGTTAAGGATCAGAAAGAACTTATGTGTACTCCTTTGGGAACAGTCCGGGATTCGGTATTTTTCCGGCAGATGAAAAATATCCGTGTATTAAATCGTACCGAAGCAGTAAAAATTGACCGTGAAAATAAATCCGTGACAGTAAAAGACCTTCGTTCCCAGGAAGAAAGTGTAATTTCATATGATAAACTTGTGCTGGCTACTGGGGCAAGCCCGGTTGTTCCTCCTTTTAAAGGCAGGGAGTTAAAGAACGTTTTTACGCTTCATGGAGTTGAAGATGCTGAGGGGATGAAGACTGTTTTTGCCCAGGGTGGTGCTAAGGATGTTGTTATTGTGGGCGGCGGATTGATTGGCGTTGAAACTGCCGAGGCTTTTAATAAGGTAGGCGCGCGGGTTACTATTGTGGAAATGCTTCCTCAGATTTTACCTATGCTGGGTGAATATATGGCCTATTTTGTAAAGAAACATTTAGAAACAAAGGGCGTAAAAGTTAAAACCGAGACTACTGTCAAATCTATTTGCGGTAATGGTACGGTTTCTTATGTTGAAACAGATAAAGGGAATATCCCCAGCGATATCGTTATTTTAGCTGTCGGGGTCCGTCCCAATGTGCATCTGGCGAAAGAAGCTGGTATTGAAATAGGTAAAAAAGGCGGGATTAAAGTAGATAATAGAATGCAGACCAATGACCCTGATGTATATGCTGCCGGAGATTGTGTCGAGTCGTGGAATATTATTACCGGTAAACCTGTCTATGTGCCTTTAGGTTCTACGGCTAATAAACAGGGTAGGGTTGCTGCGGTGAATGCCTGCGGCGGGAATGAATATTTCCCCGGGATACTGGGGACAGCGGTATGTAAAGTATTCGATTTTACAGCAGCCAGAACAGGGCTTAGTGTGCGGGAAGCACGGGCTGAGGGTTTTGATGTGATAACTGTTTTAAGCCCGGCGCCTGATAAAGCGCATTTTTACCCTACGGCAAAGACCATTATGATAAAGCTGATTGTTGATAAAAAATCGCGGCGGCTGCTTGGTATTCAGGTAGTTGGACCTGGAGATGCTTCGAAACGGGTGGATGTAGCTGCGACTGCTATCAGTGCGAAAATGACAGTGGATGATATTTCTAACCTTGACCTTGCATACGCTCCTCCTTATGCGCCGGCAATGGATAATATAATTACTGCGGCAAATATCGCAAAAAATAAACTCGATGGTTTATATCAATCGATAATGCCTGTGGAAGTTAAGGAGAAAATTTTAAAAAGAGAGGATTTC
>CAZLTA010000066.1:0-7105 GCA_964562345.1 uncultured Planctomycetia bacterium | reverse complement strand
ACAGGTCAGGCCTGTTTTTAATTTCATCAATCAAGACAGGAATATTGGAATACTCCTGTCCATTAACAGTAACTGTCTTTGATGCTAAAAGCTCCTCAAAAAGATAGGTGATATTTTCATATTTAGCATTGGAAATTGCAACAGGGTTATCTTTTATTGATTCTTCAAACATCGGCCCTTCCCTCTTCTGCATCAGCTGCAACCTTCTTTCTATCCTCTCTATATGCCACTTCAATGTATGCTCAATTCCTTCATTCAAAGACACATTAATATTATTCCTTGCTTTAAGTGAAATCGATATATCAGTAAATAAATCGTCAAGTTCAGCGATAAAATCGCCTACGCTTACCTCACCCTTCATAAAATACTCCGTCATTGTCTCCCCAGGCCTGTAAGGCATAGAGTAATATACATAGATGCCTTTATTTCTGGACAACTCTATTACTTCTGGAAAGAAATTTTTTAATTCCTCAACCTCTTCCGGTGTCAAATCTTCCATTGTTTTTATTTCAGAATCTATAACATGCTGCAGATAATCCAATCTCGCTGCCTGATATTCCAAAACAGGCATCCCGACTCCATCCACACCATACCTGTCGGCATATTTTACAACCACTAATCTATCGGGTGAATCAGCATCACCGGAGCGTTTCATTGCCAAATATGTTTTAGCTCCGCTGCCGCCGGAAGAAAAAGACTTCAACAGTTCATATCCGGACATGCTTAATGGTTGAGGGATTTCCCCTTCGAAAGAACATTGCTGAATTAATTCCCCTGTTTCAGCATTCAGAATAAAATTCGTACTGCTGACTGCTGATATATCACTTACCATAAAGACATAATACAGTTTATAGTCCCCGTCCCTTACAAGCCTTAAGTCTTTTAACTCATGGCGTTCCAAGTGAGTCAGTGTTTTATTTAATAACTCAATAAGTCTTTCCCGGGGAGATAATTCAGAGGAATTATTAATTACATCTTTTGTAATGCCGACTAACCAGCCGCCTAAAGAAACCGGCTCTTTCACTCTTCTGGCAAAACTATCCGTATTTACCAAAATAAAAATACTGACAAAAACCAGAATTACACTAATTTTAATTCTTCTACCCATCTGCCCCATCACCTCTTGTCTTGCTTTACTTCATTATACTACTTTAAAAATACAATTCAATGCATACGATTAATTTGCAGACGGTTAATTTAATTATCACCCTTCTCTGCTAAATAGTACAACAGCCAGCTTTGTATTTCACTTTCATCTCCCAGATGAGGGAAAGAAGGTGATGTATTGTAAATAACCGCTTTTATATTCAGATTTTTTGCCTTTAATGCTTCCACTGCATTTCTTATAATAAACGGAAGGCTTCCCGAATCCGGGCTGAATTTAGGAGTCTGCTGGTTGGAAAAATATGAGGCATCAATAACCACAATTACATTCCCTAAAGACTTTCCCTCCGGGAGCTGAGAAATTTTATCAAGTAATTTTATATCCTGTACGGCCTGCGCCAGTACAGTTGAAAACTTTTCTTTAATAACTACTTCGTTCTTCATATAAGGAGGATAGACAACAAACGCCTCCTCAACATATCCTTTCTCCAGCACATAACGCAGCCAGTTGGAATTCTGCCACTCTTTTATTTTACCTACCTGATAACAGGGATAAGGGCTGAGATATATTACTGCCTGAGGAGCGTTAAACTGTCCTTCCTGAATCATCTTTTCAATCCAGAGCGCTGCTGCAATCGGATGAGCCATTGTAATAACGGGATAAGGATATACAGCAGGAGTTAAATCTTCACCGCGGGTAATACCCGATGTTAAATTCCACACAACAGCCGGATACTTTACATCCTTCACCCGCCTGGCGTGAGAGACGGAGCAAAACAGGATAAAACTCATAAAAATAACTGCCAATAATTTAAGCCTATTCATCTTTCAACCTCTGCCTAACTTCTTCAGTTATAGTATCTATTAATCCCTTCTCCTCCAAATAGTTGAGAATTGAATGGCTATCGCCAAAATATCTTATCATACTTAAAAGAGGCCTTCCCAAACAGGGAACTGCTGTTTCCCCGAAATACCTGTTATTTAATAATTTCCAGAGGTCTTTGAATTCTCCGCCTTGAGCCTGTGCCGCACAAACCGCCAATTCCCGGACATAAAATGCAATCTGCAAGGGATTTTCTTTAGCTATAACTTCCCAATGATAATCTTTAATAGCAAAATAAGAACTTATCCATTCCTTTTCCTGAGGAGAGTAAATACCATCGTTAAGAGGATCTAAAGCAGGGTCATTGTCTATAACTGCAGTTGATTCGGAACTTTCAAAATTAATACCTAATAACTTCCCAATAAAACCTAAAGTAGTCAAATTAGCTGCCTCTTCTTTAGTTACAAAAAACCTATAAAATATAGGCAAAGAATTATAATTGCCTCTGGCTTTTTCTAACAAACTATCATAATAATTATAAAAACTCTCTAAAGTATTCCCCCAAAGAAGGTCAATGCTTTTGTTTTTTAAAATATCTTCATCCAACACTGTAACTTCAATGCCCAAATCTTCGGCAACTTCATTTAATAGTTCCTTCTGTAACGGCAAGGTAACTCTTGCCCAATTTATATCTCCATCCTTTCCTTCAATCAAATCAACTAACTCCTGAATATTTTGGCATATCGGTTTATTCCCTGCTAAATAGATTCCTAAAATATGCTTTATAAAATCCACCCCATTTTTAATGCTTCCCAATTCTTCGGCTGTGATTAAAGAATGAAACGGCTCAGGCAATTCAGAATAATTTTTTGTAAATTCACCTGACAAATATTTAAACATCCCTTGCAATGTGCGGCCATTAAGAAACTGGAAATGCTGATAAAAGAACTTGCTGTCAATCTGAGTAAATTCAACCTCAGATTCCTGAATAGCTTTTTGTAGTAACTGCATCTGGATATATAAAGGCATTTCTGCCCAGAAAATATTTTCACCCTCATGCATTAAATAAATAATACTCTCTGCGTTTACATATAGCTGCTGTTTCTTCTGCTCACTAGTAATAATAGGCTCAACAATAGATGCTTCAGAATCCAGCACAAATCTTATAAAATCAATAGCAGTCATAGCTTTTATCTTATCTGAACTCAAAGAAGCAATTTTGTCTTGAATTTGCTCCGGCATCCCCTGAGGATGATTCTCTGCCCCTTTTCTAATCCCTGAATAATATTGCAGTATTCTGGCTAACGTATATCCATTAAAACATTCCAATTTTGTATAAAAATCATTAAAAGATAAATCTTTCCATGACTTACCCATCTCCTCAGCTGCTTTCTCTAACAAATTCCTCTGCACATCAAGAGGAACATTAGCCCAGTTCACTCCCCCGCCTCTGGAAATATAATCAACAATCACATCTGTATAAGAAACTGGAAATTTTTTCTCTTGAGGTAAATTATCTAATTTTTCTAAGATTTTACTCACAAATGCCAGAGGAGTTAACTTTTGAATTTCGCCTCTCATATCAGCCGCTATTTCCTGGAGATAAACAGGTAACTGCTCAAAATTCTGAACGGCAGTTCTGCGCATTTTTGTATAATATCCATATAATTGATTTAAGGCTCGCCCGTCCAAAAAATCAAACTTATGGGAAAAATCCGAAGCTATAAGACCATCTACATCCTTACCCAACTCTACCGCCATTTTTATTAGCATCTCTTTCTGCACATAAAGAGGTACAGCTGTCCAAAAGATGTAATTACCTACTTTAATATAATTCATCCATAAACTAAAAGCTGTTTCCTTTTTGACTGAAATTTCCGCTAAACTGTCTAAAGAAATATTTTTCATCCTCCGCGCTGAAGAATTATAAATAGCAATTGTATTAACCAAAAAAACAACCATTATTAATTTCAAAAATTTATTCCTTACCATATTCCGAAAATGCCAAAAGCAGTTGATCCCTGATAAATGTCTCCTGGTCTAAATAAGTATAGCCCGGAGAAATTGCTATATTTAATGCCGCAATTTTAATCCCTTTATCCTTTAATATATTAATAATCCCGGCTATCTCCTGTTCAATCTCCCAGGGAAAAGTTCTATGATTGGGATAACCCATGTTTGAAAAATAGTCACAGTCAATTGACAGAACAACAGGAGTTTGTTCTTTGCCAGCCGGCAAATCTTCCAGATCTGAAATGCTTAACGAATGCTGATACAATCTTCGAATCTCTCCCGCTGCATCATATAACTTTACCCGATAAACCATATTTATATCCTCATATACCCACTGCGGTAGTATTAAAGCGGCCGAACTGCACAGTTTCTCATCTAAAACAGCTCTAACCCAATTAGAACTCTGAGGAGTCCATGTTCTTCCGATAAAACTATCCAGATGAGCATCCAGATAAATTAAAGGCAGGCCCTTTGACAAAATGCCTTCTGCTATTAGATTTTTACTCCAGAGATAAGCTAACACATGCTGAGTTGAAACACTTACCGGAAATAAAAATGAATATTCTGAATCAATACTAGCCCTGCCAAGTTCTGTCCCAACAACATTATATTCTTCTAAATAATATACAGCACCCTTCGCCCGCCGCGCTTCAGATAAACGAGGAAACATCCCGGCAGTTATAATCAATATCAATAACAAACTTGTGATTTTATATTGTTTGCCCAATCCCCCTCCTACTTTCTGAATTAATACTTCTCTTCGTCAAAAATATAACTCAATGTACTATCTCTATCTATAATGTGATATTTACCTAATATTTCTACTATCGGCTTACGCCATTTATCAGGCTCATTGCCCACTAAAGCCCTAAGACAATCTGTAAGATAGCTGCTCACAGGATAATATAACGACCGTGCATACAGGTTTATAAGATTTAAGATTATCTCATCACGCAGCATGTGCTCTATCTCAATAGAGCTTAAAACATTCTCCAAAGTTTGAACCGCACATCCTGTAACCAGCATATTCTCATCATCAATAAGACCGGATATTTTTCTAACAATTTCATCTTGTTCAACCGGATTAAAAGATGATTTGGCCAACTGCCCCAGAGACTTAACAGCATAAAAACGGGATAAATCATCTTTACTTTCTGTTAAAGAAAATAAAATATATTTTAATTCGCTTTTAGTAGAACTATTAGCTAAAAGAGGCATCGCATACCCTAAAATATCAGAAGCTTTTCTTTTAATATAATCCGGCGCTTTATCCAAAAACTCAGACATATCCAGGGCAAAAGAGCCCAATATCATTTGCTCTCTTTTTCCAACCTCTACAGGAGTCTCCCCATAATAGACACAGCCGTAATACCCCGATACTGCATCTTCCATGTTTTTCAAGACACTTTTAAATTGAGAATGATTCAATCCCTGATGATATAAACTCTGTAATAAATTTATCATTTCTAAATAATCATCTGCAGCCGCCTGATTTGTTATGCTGCCATTTTTTAATTGGCTCAACCGTAATAGTAAGTTTTCTCTCTATCTGGTGCAAAACATCAGCCTTACTGTCAAAATTAGCTATTCTGCGGGCAAAAGCCGGGTTAAAAACACAAAAAATTAGAAAAATAACCAGCGAAGATAAAATTACTTTCTCCTTTTTATTCACCTTCCACTCCTTAATTTTCATTTAAAAGATATTTGGCTTTTTTAAAATCAAATCCCTTCCATAATAACCATTTATAAATCTCTACAAACTGCTCATCCTGGGCTGAATCCACATCCAGCCCATACAGTTCCCGACAGGCACTTTCTGCTTCCGCCAGATAATCAATTAAAACCGCCAAATAGTTTACTTCTTCCGGTATTTCTCCGTTTCTATCAAAGTAAATATCCCAATGGATGCTTTTCACCCCACTTAGTGCAGCATTAAAAATATATAACCGCGTATCAGCAGACAGCCCATCCAGCGAACAAAGTTCTGCCAGAGTAGGCTTTGATAAAAAGGTCTTCCTGCAAACTGCCTGTAATTAACAACTCTATCTCAGTTGAAGCAGGAGTTATTTCATCAGGATGATTTATAATTCTTTCTACCGCCTCTCTTAAAATCTGCAGTTTTGTATGTGCTTTATAATTTTTACCGGAAATAATCCTTTGAAGTTCACTATATTCCTGTTCGAAATTAAAATCATTAACATATAAATTTTTGAACATCTGGGCAAAAAACGCTCCTACATCTCCTCCGGAACTGGAATTTTCGGAGATAATTTTTCTAAAAATTTCCTCCGGTTTTTCTGATGCTGTTTTATCTAACCTCTTTAAATCATCCGTAATAATATTTAAAACTTCCCCGTAAACATCAGGGTTCCTGTAAATATAAAGACCATCCTGGAATTCCGGCAAAATTGATTTTATAAAATACTGGATAACAGACAGGCTGATCCTTGAGTCTTCTATTTTTGAAATCGCCTGGCCTATTCTCTTAGACACTTCCTGTATCTGAGACGCATTTCTATCAAAAACCCTTAAATTAGCGGTAAATCCTTCCATAAAACTGCAGGCCTGGGAAAAAGAGATGTATTTAGTTAAGATATTGCGCAGGACAATATAATAATTTTTCTGAACTGCAGGAACAGTTTTCACCCTGCGGGCAAAAGCCGGATTGACAGCTGCACTCAGTAGAATTAACACCAGAATTGTTTTATTTAACTTTTTTCTGTTCAATAGAATATCCTCACCAATGTTTTAAATATATTTGCCGCAGTCAATCCGGGAACATCAACTTCAAAATGATGCCCTGATTCCCTGCCTATGATTTGATACATTTTTTCTAAAGCATTTGAGGATACATCCAGATACACCTGATGTGTCCATCTGTCCTTATCCAGCCTTAAAGAGATGACATTGGAATCTTTGCGTTTAACCTTCCAGCGGATACTAGCTTCGCTCATTTCGGTTTCTTCACCATGCAGGCTTAAAACTATTTCGCCAAAATCTCCCTCTTCCGTTCCAAATATATGTATATACGGCGAGCTACCAAGATAAATTTCCTCCTGTAATTTCCCTGATTTATAAAGAGCGATTATACTTAGAATAACCTTCAAATCCTCCTGCGACTGAATTGCTGCCACTTTAGCATCTGAGGATTGTTTAAGTGCACAG
>CAZLTA010000065.1:0-7133 GCA_964562345.1 uncultured Planctomycetia bacterium | reverse complement strand
TGGAAATTGAATATATTCCCATCGAGAAATTAGTCAATCTGAATCAGAGCAGAATTAAATCATATGCTGAATCTGTAAATTTGAGTTCAGTTTCGTTTACAAAAGTAGCAGGTTTACTGACATTACAAAAAGTGCCGGAGATTAACTTAACGTCTGTAAAAACGCTGCAAAAAAAAGTGTCGGAACAAAAATATAGAGTTAATTTAATTTTAGGAAGTTATATTTTGGTTTTTTTGCTTGGATTTATCGGAATAATTGGATGGGAATTTTATTACCGGCAGGCGTATATCAAAGACCTTAAAAATACAATTGTTAGTATGGAGAAAAGAATAAATCTATTGGAGCGGAAAAAACGGATAGTTAATTTGACATTGGATTTAATAAAAAACGAGTCTTCTTTTTTAAATGTAATGAAAAATTTAGGTTTGGTTTTGCCTCCGGATGTAAAATTGCAGACATTAGATTATAAAGAAAGCAAGATTACCATTAACGGGATTTCTGCAGATATAGGCAGTATTTATGATTTCAGTGATAGATTGAGAAAAACTCCAATCGTTACGAAAATTGAAGATTTAAAGGTAAGAGAAACCGGCGGCGGGGAACAATTTTTTACACTGCAGGCGGGGTTAAAAACTTATGATAAAAAATAAACAAATTCTCAGTTTATTTAAAAAATACAGAATATTAATAGGGATTGCCTGTTTTATATTAGGTTATCGGTTAGTATTGAGTCCGTTAATAGCTTATTGGCAGGAAATTAATAATGAAATTTCTGTTTTAGAAAGAAAGTTTAAGAAGATAACGAATCTTTTAAGCGAAGAAAAAGAAATAGATATTTTTTACCGCGATTTATCAAAAATAATAAATATTCAACCATTAGAAAAAAATATTACCGAACAGGAGATGCAGACTCAGACCTTTCGGTTTCTCAACCAAAGTGCAAAGAAAACAGGTGTGCATCTAAAATCTATTACCCCGCATAAACTGAAAGTCCAGAAGGAATATAAAATACTGGGGATAGATGTCAATCTGGAGGCGGATTCAGCAAGTCTCATAAAATTTATTTACTATATTGAAAACTCACCAGAGTTGATAAAGGTAAAAGAAGCGCGGGTTTCATCTTCTAAAAATGAGCTGTTGCTTGCGAGATTAAAGATGGAAAAGGTTATTTTTTAGACTATGGGGATTTTAAATAGCTGGGTTCGGTATAAAAGAAAGTTGCAAATTGCAGCGATAATTTCTATTGTTTTATTCATGCTGGATGTTACTTTGCATAGACCTATGCGGGTAAATGAATTGCTTGATGAATGTTTGAAGTTGAGAAAAAAGAGTTTTAAAGTTCAGATTCCCAAAATAGTAAAATTAGAAGAATATCTCAAAGCAATAACGGCAAAGGAAATGTTTTTAAAAAAAGAAGTAAAATCAGATAAAACTGATGACAATACTGCGGGTCAATTGTCGGAATATGATTTTAATGGAATTGTTCAATTAGAAAAACCGTATGTAGCTATCTTGAAAAAGAAGAATAAACAACAACTTCTTGTACCTGAAGGAGGTACTTTTGAAGGAATAAAAATAAAGAAAATTAATCAAGAAAGTATTATAATAGAATATTATGGTCAGGAAAAAAAGATTTCGTTTTAACTCCAGGGTTATTTTAATACTTATATTTTTGTCCGTATTTGTTTTTAATACAATGGCAAAAACAATTAATTTGGAAAATCCAATTACTCTTGACATAAAAGGAATGGATATACTGGATGTGTTTAAAATTATTTCTATGCGTTCCGGACTAAGCATAGCTCCTTCTCCAATGGTTAAAGGCAAAATTTCTATATTTTTGAAAGATATTTCGGTATGGGATGCTTTTGAAATAGTCATTGCTTCCAACGGCTTGGCATATGAAAAGAAAGGGAATTTGCTTACGGTTGTTACCGGAAGGGAATATGAAGAAAAGTATGGGAGACCATTTTATGATATGAGGATTATAAAAACATTTCATCTTAAGCATGCAAATGCAGCTTCTGTTTACGAAACAGTTTCGGAACTGAAAAGTAAAATTGGTAAAATAGTTGCTGACAATTTCTCCAATACGCTGATAGTTCTTGATACCCCGGATGCGGCGTATGAGATTGAGTCGGTAGTGAAAAAGATGGATTCTCCTCTGGAGACGAAAACGATTCAATTGAATTATGCAAAAGTGGAGGATATTAAAGAAAAGGTTCAGGACCTCATAACCAAGGATGTCGGAAATATAAAATTCGATGAAACGTCCAACCGCGTTGTTGTTACGGATATTCCAAACAAAGCTTCTTATATCGAAAAAGTTATAAAAGCGTTCGATAAAAGGCCCAAGGAGGTATTAATAGAAGCTAAGATAATCCAGATAACATTGGATAAAGAACATCAATATGGTGTTGATTGGGAGGCGGTTTTAGGAAAAGAGTTTGGATTCGGTTATGAAGGAGATATTACATTTGCGGATGCTGCTACTGGGATAGGTAAAATAGCTGTTGGCAAAATTGCGTTAGGTGAATCTTCAACATCAAAACATGAATACAGAGGTTTATTTAAATTATTCGATAATTTTGGAAAAACAGAAGTGCTTGCCAACCCGAGAATTACAGTTCTGAACGGGCAAGAAGCATACGTTTTATTAGGCGAGCAGCAGCCTCTTGTATCTATATCTACGACATATCCTGGAGACAGTTCTACCCCGCAATATACCGAGAGTGTGGAGTATTTAGATTTAGGTGTCAGGCTTTCAGTAACTCCTACAATTTCAGACACGGGAGATATTATAATGAAAATTAAACCCGAGGTAAGTTCTCAAATTGGCGATGCTATTGAGACAGTTACCGGTTCTAGATATATTGTAAAAGGAACAAGTGAGACAGAAACAACAGTGATGATTAAGGATGGTTCTACGATTGTACTTGCAGGGCTTATGAAGGAGGAAAATATTAAGAATAAAGAAAAAATTCCCGGGTTGTCTGATATACCGTTAATAGGAAAAATGTTTCAAGGGGAATATAATAAGAATTATAAGACTGAACTTGTAATTCTTATTACACCTCGTATAGTAACCGGAGAAGGAATAGGGTCGGGTGTAAAAAATGTCAATAAGGAATTCGGGAAGGAGCAGTTGGAAACTTCGCCGTCTGAAGAAAAAGCGTCTTATAATTTGGAAAAGAAAAAGGCTTCTTTAAACAATTCTAAACAAACACTGGCAGAAGTAGAAGAAAGGAAGTCATATTCGGATTATTATCTTAAAGTTACAAATAGTATTTATAGTTATTTAAAGAGGAATTATTTGGATATGGGGTTGAAGAAAGAAGTTAATGTTGTATTTCTTCTGGATAGCAAGGGGACTTTAGTGGGTGAGCCTGCCGTCATCGGAGATGTGGAACCTTCAATCAGGGATCTGGCTATTGAAGTTGTTAAAAAAGCCGGGCCATATCCAGTGTTTCCTTATAGCATGGAGAAAGAGAAAGAAGCGTTTAATATTCTCTTAAGTTTCTAAAATCAGGGGAGTATTCTATCTTACTTTCCTCAAGATAAATCTTTTAATTGTTCTTTTTGCGCCGAAGAATTTCTTGGTGAAATCAGCGGCTGTTTTCTCATCGTATTTTTTGCAGGAGAAGATATTAATATGTGCGGAGTTCCAGAGTTCTGAGAAATGGCCCGTTATGGAGCTTGTCTCAATTAATTGGACTAAAGAATACCCTTTGGTGAAAGGTTTCTCATGTCCGAAGTGAGGGATTAAAGTCTTGCCGTATTTTTTCATTCTTATTTTTTTACACAGTTTATCTGTATATTCCTGGATAGATTTTTTAGAACTTATTGTTTTAGAGTTGCAATTGTAAAGGTCAAGTATTAGCTCATAACCGTATATCTTTTCTTTCATAATTTCTCTCCTATGATTTCTTTAACGTAATTGGGCAGTTTGAAACAAGCTGTATGTATCTGGGGATTGTAATATTTGGTTTTGGGGCCAAATTTAGCAAACCTTTTTTGTAAATCCTTAATAGCTAAATTTTCGGGATTTATCGCCTGGGATGAGAATATAAAGCTGAATAACCCTCCAATATAAGTTGGAATAGCGGCTGTGTAAACAGATGTGTATTTAAATATTTTGCTCAACCGTATGTGATTTTCTTTTAATTCATTTTTCTGCAAGAATGTAGAGCCGCTCTGGCGCACCATTATGCCGTTTTTCTTGAGTATTTTAGAAATATTGCGGTAGAATTTATTTTCAAACAGAACTTTTGCAGGTCCTACAGGGTCAGGCGAATCTATGATTGCAATGTCATACAGGCTGGATTTGCTTTCTGCGAACTTAGCTCCGTCTGCGATAACCAGCTTCAGTTTTTTACTTTGGAAAGAATTTCTGCATATTTGATTGAGGTATTTTTTAGAAAAATCTATCACCTTCTTTTCTATCTCCACGAGGGTAACTTTTTTAATTTGCGTGTGTTTTAAAACCTCCCGCAAAATCCCTCCGTCTCCGCCGCCGATTATCAAGATGTCTTTAGGATTAGGGTGGGAAAGTAGAGGTATGTGAGCCATCATTTCGTGGTATATGAACTCATCGGCTGTTGTTGTTTGAATTGTACCGTCAAGCGCAAGGACTTTACCGAAACTATGGGTGTTAAAAAATTGTATTTTCTGAGAATTTGAATTTGAGCTGTAAAGATTTTCTTTTATTTTAAGTTTAAGGATAATATCTGGATAAAGAGCTTCAGAGAACCATTTACTTCTCATTGAAGATGCCTCTTTTAATCTCCATTATTTGCATCTCTTTTGCTTTAAACCTTTCCTTAAGAACAGGCAGTGCTTTATAAGGATTGATATCGCCGCAGACAAATACATCCGCTGCTGCATATTCGAATTCAGGCCAGGTATGTACAGAGATATGAGATTCTTTCAGTATAGCAATTGCAGATATTCCGTTGTAAGGAGAAAAAGTATGAGCGTGGACTTCTAAAAGGGTTGCCCCGCAGGCGGCTACCGCATCTGTTAATATTTGTTCTGTTTCTTCTGCATTGGAGATGTTTTTAGCCTCTCGGAGGTCCACCAGAAGGTGTATCCCCGCATAGTTAAAAAACTCTCCTTTGCAGTATACCGATTTTGCTTGGTTTATATTTTCCATTTTTTAAACGAATTCAATGATTGTATATATTAAAAGGAATTTAAATTCAAGTCAATATTTTTTTTGACCTATAATCTTAAGTTGCTTTATTAATTGGCCGGTATTATAATAACTACAATGTAGCTAGTATACTATTTTCATTAACTTGTATAAGGAGGATGAGTTATGAAAAAAATACTTTTAGTGGATGATGAGACGGATTTAAGAACTGTTGTAAAAATGCGCCTTGAGGTGGAAGGATATAAAGTAATAGTAGGCAGTAACGGCAAAGAATGTTTGGAACTGGCAAAATCAGAGATGCCTGATTTAATAATTTTAGACATAATGATGCCGGTAATGGACGGCTACACCGCTTTGAAACACCTTAAGGAAAACCAGGAGTTTTCTAGTATTCCTGTAATAATGTTTTCTATAAAAGAGAAAGTAAAGATGGAAGGGCTGTTTATAACAGATATAGTTGAAGATTATATTGAAAAACCTTTTGAAACAGAAGACCTTATTGTTAAAGTTAAGCGTATCTTAGGAGAATGATTTGACAATTTATTCACCTTGTGTACAATAGTCCTTTATTATAGGAGATAATAATGAGTTTAAAAGTTGGTATTCCAAAAGGGAGTTTACAGGAAAAGACTGTTCTGCTTTTCAAAAAAGCGGGTTTTAACATAAGTATTGTCCAGCGTTCCTATTTTCCTTCGGTTGATGACCCGGAATTGGAGATGGTTATGCTCAGGGCACAGGAGATGTCGTATTATGTAGAAGCAGGTGTTTTAGACTGCGGGCTTACAGGAGAGGATTGGATTAAAGAAAACAATTCCGACGTTGTAAGAGTGGCAGAACTTATATACGCTAAACAGCAGATGGTTCCCGTAAGATGGGTTTTAGCTGTCCGTGAAGATTCCGGTATAAAAAGTGTTAAAGATTTAGAGAATAAAAGAATCGCTACGGAATTGGTTAATGTAACCAAAAATTATCTTAAAGATAATCACGTTACGGCGGATGTGGAATTCAGCTGGGGGGCAACTGAAGTAAAAGTAGCTTCAGGTATGGTTGATGCTATTGTAGAGCTTACCGAAACAGGGCAGAGTCTTAAAAAAAACAATCTGAAAATTGTGGAGACAATTTGTGATTCTACAACCCGGTTTATTGCCAATAAAAGTGCCTGGTCTGATCCCTGGAAGAAGGCCAAGATGGAGAGTATAGTTCTGCTTTTAAAAGGAGCTTTGAATGCAGAGTCTAAAGTAGGCCTTAAGATGAATGTTGCTAAAGAAAATTTAGATAAAGTATTTAAACTTTTGCCGGCGCTGCGTAAACCTACAATTTCAACTCTCACAGAAGATAAATGGTTTGCAATAGAAACAATAGTAGATGAACTAAAGGTGAGGGATCTAATTCCTAAACTGAAACAATCCGGTGCGGAAGGGATTATCGAATATCCTCTTAACAAAGTCATTGCTTAAATTACATATGACTATAACTATATTTTTCAGTTTTACCAGGAGGTAGCTGTATGCCTTGCGGAAGAAAAAGAAAAAGAAAAAGCATTAAAACTCATCAGAGAAAAAAAAGGTTAAAAAGAGACAGACACAAGAAGAAATAATAGTTCGTAGTTAAAATGAGAAAACTTTATTTTTTGTTTTGTTTGCTGGCGGTTTTCGGCGTTTTTTTGTTTCAAGGCCGTATTTTATATGCGTCTAATCCCCCTGCCTCTGCTTATGCGCATTTTATGATGGGTTCGGTTTATGAAAAAAGAAACGATTTGGATAATGCCTTTAAAGAGTATCAGCGCGCTTTAGAATATGATTATAAAAATCCCACTCTTTATATAAAACTTGCCCTGATACATTTAAAGAAGAATGAATCTGACCTGGCAGTAGAAGAGTTAAAAAAAGCGGGTAAGTATGCGCCTCAAGACGGGCGGGTCCATTTTGTGCTGGCTTTGGTTTATAGCTCTCTGGGCAAGTATGATATTGCAGCAGCAGAG
>CAZLTA010000064.1:0-7160 GCA_964562345.1 uncultured Planctomycetia bacterium | reverse complement strand
CTCTGGTAGAAGCGGTAAACAGAAAACTATTCCAGCGCCAGAAGGTACTTGAAAGTGGTTTAGAAAATCCAAGCGTTAGTTAGATATAAACCCGGGATTGTTGTCTTTACCGGGCTGATAATTACAGATAAAATCAGTACTTTTTAAAGAGTATTCTTTCGGCATGGGATTCAACAGAGCTAATTAGGATTCAGATTGGATGAAATAAGATTGATTAAATCCTGGGCTGAAAGTTCTTTGCCGGTTGCTTTTTCTATTACTTTCTGCCAGGGCTGGGACATTCCGAACTTGTATAATTTATTTATTAAAAATTCGCCGAAAAAAATCTACATTCGTACCTTCGGATGACCCTTGGTCTGTTCTCTACAAATTGTCTAAACCGTTCTTTCTTTCAGCATTTCAGGTAGAGTTGGCGGCAATGTAAAAGGTAATGCACCGCCCGCTGGGGCGGGCTTGGTTGGTAGTGTATGCACCGTTCAGCCTCGCTGTCGCTCGGTTTCACTGCCCCGCTCGCTGGGTCGCTCGCTTGTGGTAATGCGAAAACGCAATTCGGTTTCTTCGTATTTGTCGCATTTTGGGCGGCGGCAAAATGTGACAAATACTATGCGTCCTCAACCTCGCAAAAACCTTAGAATTTAGTTCTTATTTTTTGGCGGCGGTTTTAATCCTAAGAGAAATCGAAGGGCGAAAAATTTTTAAAAGGTGGTTTTTGCTCGCTTGAGTCTGCCCAGCCGCCAGAAGAACTTCAAAGAAGAAAAGCAGACGGCTGGGAAGCCTCATCCTTTGGAAGTAAAACGGGGCAGGGGGAATACCCCACCCACCCATGCAGTCACAGTCGGGTGGCTTCAACCCTTCGGATTTCCGCTTCGCCTTTTGTGTGCCTGCTTGCCCTTTGAAGTTAAAACAAGCTGCTTTTTATCTGTGGTATTTTCTTGAATTTATGAAAGATAGTTATGTTTTAATACAAAATTATAGTTGACTTAAATGTTATAGTGTGCTATATTTATGCTAAAGTAGTAAAGGAGGTTGAAATGACAAAGAAAAAATACTCATTGCGTGAAAAGAAACATGCAAAAACTAAGATAGCTCTTGCTAAAGCCTTTCTCGAACGTCTGAAATCCACACGATTTTCTGACATTTCAATTAAAGAAGTGTGCAATGCCGTAGAGGTCTCGGAGGGTACGTTTTATAATTATTTTTCCAACAAAATAGAACTTGCCCGATATTTTGAAAGACTTACTCTTCTTAAAGTTGCATGGGAAGTACAGAAAAAAGAACAACAGCTTAAGCCGTTGGAGATGATTGAATATGCATTTGATCTTATGGCAATTGAAATAAGCCAGCCCTTTTTGTTTTATGAAATGGTTTCACTTTTTACTACCGAGAGAATTAAACTTAAAGAAGGGCAAGCACTTACTGAGGCGGAGAAATACTTTGCTTTCCCTAAATGTAATGATATTGAAAAAGTAGAGGTTGTAACCATAGAGAATCTATTTTCAGAATTGGTCAATAAGGCACAAAAAAAAGGAACTATATCAAAAAAACTAAAAGCGAATGATATTCTTATCAATTTAATGGCGATTTTAATAGGCGTACCGCTTGCAATTGAAATAGAAGATTTTGATAAAATCAATAGATTGTATCGCAGTCAACTGGCGTTACTTTGGAAGGCGGTAAAAATCGATAAGAGGAAGCAATAAAATGATTAAGAAAATATTACGGTATGGTTATATAGGTACAATCGCATGCTTTATATTCTTAGTTAATCCATCTATTATTTTGGCTGATGAAGAAGTTTTAAGGATTAGTCTTAAAGATGCTATCACTATGGCTATAGAAGCAAGCGAAGATATTCAGATAAAAAATAATGAGGTTGCTCGCAGTAATTCTCAAATGCAGGAAGAAAAATCCGAACTTTTTCCGCATATCTCTGGTTCAGCTAGCTGGTCTCGAAATTATGAGTATCCGGATATTTCTGCAACTGCCTTAACAAAAGAATATGACTTCAATGCGGGAGTAACTTTAGACCAAAAATTCTTTACGTTTGGGCGTATATCTTCTGCCATTTCAGCCGCTCGAAAACAGATTGAAGTTAACCAATGGAACAAGGAAGCAAGTGAACAGGAAATTATCTATATAACTAAACTCGCGTATTACAATGTATGTTTTGCAAAACGAACTTTGCAAATCGCACAAACCTCATATGAGCGGGCACAGGAGAACAAAAATATTCTTGAGCAACGCTCTGCTTGGGGTCGGGTTTCAAAATATGATAATATTAAGATAGCTGCAGACATCGCTTCCAGAAGCCCTTCGATTAACAATGCCCGCGCAAACCTTAATTCTGCTATACAAACCCTTAAAAGAATTATTGGAGTCAATCCCAAAAAAGATATAGATATTACGGATAATTTAGCAGAAGAATACCAAGCATTAAATATAGAGAAACTAACTAATGAATTAAATCATAATCAACCTGTTTTGAAGGCATTAGAGAAAAGCATTGCCGCAAATGAATTTACTATTCGGGAGAAAAAAGCTGAATATCTTCCGGAAATTTCGGCCTTTTCGACATGGAAACATAAAGGTTCTGGCAGTAAATACGATATTGGGAATGAAAATCTGCATAATTACGGTGTAGTAGGTTTTAAGATCGATTTGCCCATCTGGGAAGGTGGTGAACGTAAAGAAGATTTAGAGCAAGCTAGAATAGATAAAAGAAATACAGAGCTTAATTTGCAAAAAATAACCAAAAACTTATCGCTTGAACTTGATATTGCTGTGGGAGAGTATAATGAATTTATTAAAACACTTACGGTAAATGAAGAAGCAGTTTGCTTAGCAGGAAAACTATTTAAACTAAGTCAAGATTTTTTTCGTACAGGCCAAGTATCAATAACTGATTTAAATGATGCGGAGTTGCTTTTGACCCGGGAAAAACTCAATAAAGAAAAGACACTGTTTAATATAAGCATCACTTTAGCGAAGATCGAAAAATTAGCGGCAATGGAGACTGAGAGTGAATAAAAAGCGGATTTCGACATGTTTTATTTGCGTATTATTGTTTATTGCTTTTGTTATTGCAAAACAACAACAGGTGCGTTTTAGGCGAAACAAGCCTATCGTTAGTACTTTTTCGCAGTGGCAGCAAAACGGAAAACCGGTTTTTGTAAAACGCGTTTTATTGGAAGATGTCCCTCTATTCGAAAAGTTGACTTTACGGCCAGTTGGCAACAGAACCTTTGAGGGGTATGTGCCTAAAGCTACTCAGGAAAAACTTGCAATAGGTCAAAATATTTATGTTGAATCTGGCAGTGACGAAATTATCGGCTCTATTAGTGAAATAAGCAATGATATTTCACTCGATACAGGTATGTTTTACGTAAAGGCCGATTTTGAGAAATCGGTTGATGTGAGTGATTGGCTTGTTGTCTATGTCCATATCGATACCATTTTTAATGTTATTTGTATGCCAAATACTATTATTGATCATGAAGACGGCCAATATATTCTTTGGGTTGTTGACGATGGATACGCTCGCAAAAGAACCGTTATAATTAAAAGGCGCAATGGCTACGGCGCGGTGATTGAGGAAGGATTAGAAGCAGGAGACTATGTTGTTATGCGAGGATTTACCCAACTTTCTGATAATGATAAAGTGAACATTCTAGATAGTATAGACGTTAAGGAGATTCACAATGATTGAATTTTTTGTCAAAAGGCCCGTTACGACTATTATGTTTATTGCGGTCTTTGTTGTCTTGGGCTTTGTTTCTTATTTTAATTTGCGCACTGAGTTAGCGCCGCAGATTGATTTTCCTATTGTTACAGTTAAAGCGGTATATCCCGGAGCAACACCTCTTGAGGTAGAAACATTAGTTGTTAATAAGATAGAAGACGCGGTAGCTGAGCTTTCTGAGGTTAAATGGCTTAAAAGTCAATCATTTGATAATTTCGGGTTTGTTACTATTGAATTTCTCTTAAGCGCCGATGTCAATATCAAATTTATTGAGGTTAAAGATAAGGTTGAGGCTATTATAAATGATCTGCCTGATGCTATTGAAGACCCAATTATAGAAAAGTATGATCCCCTAATGGAACCAGTCATGGATTTAGTGCTTTCAAGCGATACCTTGGACGGTCGGGATTTATACGAGTTTGCCGATAAAAAATTGAAAGACAAATTTTCTTCTCTTAAGGGTGTGGCAAACGTTGAGGTGTATGGAGGCAAAAAGAGACAGATTAACGTTATTCTTGATCCAATGTTGATGAAACAGCATTTTATTACGATCCGTAATGTTATTAACAGCATTATGGCTAAAAATAAGAATATTCCCGGCGGCCTGCTAGAGAAAGGTGAAAGTTCTTTAAGTCTTCGTTTCTTGGGTGAATTTGAGAATCTTCAGGAAATAGCTGAGATGATTGTTGTCTCAGGGGATGGCATGAGTTTTCCTCTTAAGGAAATTGCCCATGTGGAGGATAGTTTTAAAAAAGTCGAAACGATTGCCAGGTATAACGGTAAAAATGTAGTTGGACTTTCACTTAATAAAGTTTCCGATGGTAATGCCATTGATATATCAAAAGAAGTTAAAAGGCGGCTTGATGAGTTCCGCTCTATGCTTCCTGAAGGGATGTCGTTAGAAATTGCTACCGATACCACGAATTTTATCGTCAGTGAAACGAATGAAACCTATTTTAATATTCTTCTGGGTATTATTTTAACCATAGCTATACTTTATTTTTTTACGGGGCGGGCAAGCTTGACGTTCATTGCTTCAATTGCGATTCCAACCTCGCTTATTTCAGCACTATTTTTAGTTGGTGCGTCGGGGTTTACCATAAACATGATGACACTTTTGGCTTTTGCTACTGTTTTAGGAACATTGATTGCTAATGCCATTGTTATTCTAGAGAACGTCTTAGTGCATCTTGATAAAGGCGATGATCATGTTAAGGCGGCAATTAACGGAACTAAAGAAGTAGCATCTGCTATTTTTGCTTCTGCTGGGACTAATCTGGTCGTTTTTACCCCCATCGCCTTTATGGGAGGTATAGTTGGCCAGTTTTTTAAATCGTTTGGATTAACGGTTATCTATGCCACCATTTTTTCCATTATTGCTTCATTTAGTTTGACGCCGATGCTTTGTAGTCTCTTTTTGAAAAAGAAAAATAAGGAAACAGAGAAGAAGGGTCGTTTTGTGAATCCGCTTGCACTGTTTGTAGGCTTGACAAATAAAACGATGCATTTTCTTAAAAGCCAATACGAAAAAGTTTTCAAGCTTATGTTTCATTTTCCGAAAATGACGGTTGCCTTGGTTATTGTGATGCTTCTTTCAACGAAATTTATTTTGCCTTATGTTTCAAATTATTTTATGCCCAAATGGGACGAAGACATGATTACGGTAAAAATTGAAATGCCACAGGGCTCAACGATTGATCGCACCTTTGAGGTAACAAAGATTATCGAAGAACGCATTCAGCAGATACCGGAGATGAAATCTTATCTTACAGACATTGGTAAAGATGGGGTTGAGAATTCTGCTGTTGTAGTAAATCTTATTCCTTCATCTCAGCGAAGACGGGGCGATGACGATATTATCCAAGAACTAATTCCTTTTATGGCTCAAATCCCAGATACTGAAATTATGTTGGAACGCGGGGAAGCACGCGGAGGCATGGAAGGAGATATTTCAATAAATGTTTATGGCGAAGATTACCAAAAGTTGATCTATTTGTCAAAGTTGATGAAGCAGAGGATGGAAGAGAGCGGTTATTTTCGATCTGTTAAATCTTCTTATAGGACGCCTAAGAAAGAGATTAGATTTATACCTGATCAACGGCGTTTAATTGAGCATGGCCTTCAAGATGTCGTTGTGGGCGATATTATACGTTTGTCTGTTTACGGCGATGATTCCAATACCTACAAGGAAGCAGGTGAAGAATATGATATTAATGTGGAATTAGATGACCGTTATACTGAAGATTTTGACGATATTAGGCAAATTGATATCATTTCGCAGAAAGGAATGATTCCTGTTATTGAATTGGGTGATTTACAGGAGAATAAATCGATACCGATGATCCGTCACCGTGATAAAGTCCGCGTTATTCGCTTAGAAGGTTATTTGTCTAAATTTTCATCGGGGCATGTCATGGGAGTTTTGGATAATGAGGTGTTTAAGGATATCGTGTTTGAAGAGGGCTATGGGTATCGGTATGTTGAAATGAATGAACGTGGAGCGGAGGCGTCTCAGGAAACAGGAAAAGCGTTTTTACTGGCTGTCATTTTAACCTACATGTTGTTATGTGCCTTGATAAATTCTTTCTTTTATCCTATTTCTATTTTGTTATCAGTGGTCACTTCATTTATAGGTGTTTTCTTTACTTTATTCTTTTTGGATGGTTCCATTAATATTGCCTCTATGCTTGGAATGGTTATGATTGTGGGGCTTGTTGTGAATAACTCAATTCTTCTTTTGGATTATGCAATACTTAAGATGAAAGAGGGAGTTGCCGTTGTTGATGCCCTTTGGATGGGGGCTTCCCAAAAATTTCGTCCGATTATTATGACCTCTTTGGCAATTATTTTGGGTGTATTGCCGCAGTTGGGCTCTGTTATGCCAATAAAGTCTTCTATGGGGATTGTTATGATTGGCGGAATGCTGGCATCGATATTTTTTACTTTTATATTTACGCCAGTTGCATTTTGGTATATTGAGAAAATCAAGATTAGGTTTTTCTCGTATAAAGGATAAAAATAGGTGAAAACAAAAGACGATATTGATACGATTGCCCTGTTGATGAGAAAGCTCATGGATAGCTTTCATTATCTTGCTCGCAATATATTGCGAGAAGAGAGCTTGTCTCTATCGCAATACTATGTATTGCATTTAATAGAAGCAGGTTCTCAAGTGCAAATGAAAGATATAAAAAATGATTTGTGTGTAAGCGGAGCATATGCTACAACCATCATTGATGATCTTGTAACGAAAGGGTTTATAGAGCGTAATTATATTAAAGATGACCGCAGAATAGTCGTAGTTAAGTTAACTGATGAGGGTAAAATATTGGCAAGGGATTTAAATAAGAAAAAAGCACAATTTTATACTAAGCTTTTGAAGGATGTGAAGGGAAAAGATAGAAAGACTATGAGCGCCGGG
>CAZLTA010000063.1:0-7212 GCA_964562345.1 uncultured Planctomycetia bacterium | reverse complement strand
ATATCGAGAAAAAAATTACCCCCAGGACAAAATGCATTATCCTTAATACGCCCACCAATCCTACAGGAATGGTTTGGAGAAAAGATGAGATAGAAAAACTCGGAGAGATTGTTTTAAGGCATAAAATTACAGTAATAAGTGATGAAATTTATGAGCATCTGATTTACGAAGGTAAACATCTCTCTATCGGCTCTTTGTCAAAAGAAGTTTTAGCACATACAGTTACAGTTAATGGAGTTTCTAAATCTTTTTCTATGACCGGCTGGCGTATCGGATGGATGGGTGCGCCTTTGGATATTGTGCGGGAAGTTTCCAAGATTCAGGGGCAGATGACGTCCAATCCCTGCAGTATTTCTCAAATGGCATCACTGGCAGCTTTTAAAATGGACCAGGAGTGGTTCCGTTACTTGAGAAGTGAGTTTAAGAAAAGAAGAGATTTCATGATTTTAAAACTCAGGGAGCAAAACATTCCGTTTTTAAAACCCGAAGGGGCTTTCTACATTTTTATGGATATCTCCGGCTCCGGACTGGATTCTTCCACCTTTGCAGAAAAACTTCTGAATGAAAAATTTGTCGGAGTAATTCCTGGTGCGCCTTTTGGAAGTGATAATTTTGTGCGTTTGAGTTATGCTGCTTCAATAGATGAAATAGAAAAGGGTGTTTTAAAAATAGGGGAGTTTCTGAGTGAAGAAGACAATCGCTGAAAAGATTCTGAGCATAAAGTCTCAAAAAGATGCTCGGGCGGATGATATTGTTAAAGCAGATGTTGATTTTGTCCTTTCTCAGGACGGAACCAGTTCTTTGGTTATAGATTCATTCCTTGCGCTTGGTAATCAGCGCTTAAAAGACCCTTCTAAATATGCTTTGATAATAGACCACAGCGTACCAAGTCCAAATTTTAAAATTTCGAATATTCACAAAAAGATGAAAAAATTTGCTGCTGATACAAATGCGAATATTTTTAAAGAAGGAACAGGAGTTTGTCATCAAGTAGTTATTGATGAAGGTTTTGCATATCCTTCCAGATTAATAGCCGGAGCAGATTCACATACCTGTACCTATGGCGCTTTAAATTGTTTTTCTACCGGCATGGGTTCTACTGATATTGCAATAATTCTGGCTGCCGGCAGGAACTGGTTTAAAGTGCCTCAGACTGTTAAAATAGTTGTGAAAGGTAAACTGCCTGAAGGAGTTTTTTCAAAAGATATTATACTTCATATAATAGGAGCTTTAGGCGCTAGTTCCTGTACTTATAAAGCAATTGAGTTTGAAGGAGAGGCGGTATCTGCTTTAAGCATGGACAGTAGATTTACCATTACTAATATGGCGGTTGAGATGGGAGCTAAGGCCGGTCTGATGCAGGCAGATGGTATAACTTTGCAGTGGCTATCTGATAAAGTTAAAGATAAATTTGAGATAGTTATGCCTGATTCAGGTGCTGAGTATGAATGGGTAAAAGAATTCGACATATCTTCTCTTGAACCTTGTGTTGCAAAGCCTCACCATGTTGACAATGTTTCTCCTGTAGATGAGCTTAAGGGGACTAAAGTAGATAAAGCATATATTGGAACATGTACCAATGGCAGATTAGAAGATTTGGAAATTGCAGCTAAGGTATTAAGGGGTAAAAATGTCAAAATACCTCTTGTAATAGCTCCGGCATCCCGGAGAATTTTGAAAGAGGCGCTTAAGAGGAATTTAATTGAAACTTTCGTTTCGTCTGGAGCAATGGTTTTACCTCCGGGGTGCGGCCCTTGTGTGGGTACTCATGGAGGAGTGCCTGCAGACGGGGAAGTTGTGATCTCTACGGCTAACAGGAATTTTAAAGGCAGAATGGGTAATCCCGATGCTTTTATATATCTTGCTTCTCCTGCGACAGCTGCTGCATCTGCGGTGAATGGTGAAATTACAGACCCCAGAAAGTATTTGGAGGATTAGAATATGGCTAAGAAGAAACAGCAGGTATTAATATTAGCAAGTTTAATTATTATTATGGCGGTTGTTTTTTCATACCGTTTTTTTTACTGCAGTATAGATAGTGGGCAGTATCAGAAAATTACATCCGGAATGAAAACCACTCAGGTAATAAGCCTTTTAGGTGTGCCGGTAAAGGTTTCAAAATATTTCTGCTCTGAGCACGGCCCTTCAGAAGTCTGGCGTTATAATGTAAAATATTCTTTATTTGTAGTTACTGTATGGTTTAAACCTTCCCAAGAGGGTGAAATGTGTGTTTTCGATAAAATATGGGGTTTTATAAAATAAAACAACAGTCCTAAAGGACGCCCTGCGGGCAGCCCTAAAGGACGTCCTGCGGACAGCTCTATTTTTTATTGCTTGCAGTTTAGGTGTTTTAACTGTATTATTCTATAGCGTAGGAAAGTATAAGACCCTTCCTTTAAGAGGAAGAGGAAGGTCTATCCCTGTTGGATAAGACCCTTCCTTTAAGAGGAAGAGGAAGGTCTATCCCTGTTGGATAAGACCCTTCCTTTAAGAGGAAGAGGAAGGTCTATCCCTGTTGGATAAGACGCTTTCCTACATCACTGAAACTTTGTAAATCCGCCAACTTCATTGGCGGACGAAGTTTCTTGAAAATCATGGAAAGAAAAGGCTGGATTTTAGTTAAATTACTGATAATTATAACCGGTGTTTTAATCTTTGTATATCTTATTACGCCAAAACTGCAAAAGAATCTTTATAAAGTCAGAGATTTAACAACCCAGGCTAATCTGGAATATATACGGGTTGCGATTTTGGAATATTATAAGGATAATACCGCTAATCCGGCTTCTTTAAATGCTCTGGTGCCGAAATATCTGAAGGAGATACCGAAGGAATTTCTGTCTTCTGCCAGAGGGTCTAATGCGGTTACCAATGCCAAGGGGGAGAGCAGTTTTATCTCTTTAAGGGCATCTCAGTTGGCAGGATGGATTTACGGAGCTTACGATGCAGAGAAAAAAGAGAAGTTTTCTCATAAAGTGATGCCAATAAGTACAACTTTTTCAGATAAATCAGGAGATACTTCTTCGTGGTAAAAAGTTCTGTTTTCTAAAGAAAGAAGCAGCTGATTACAATAATATGCGGCTATAATGAAGGGGGGAAAATGGATATTTCAATAGGAGGCAGCAGGCGCGTCAGGCGTGCTTATGGTTTTGATGAAATAGCTCTGGTGCCGGGGAGAGTTACTGTTAATCCTAATGAGGTTGATGTCAGCTGGAGCCTGGCTGGCAAGAAGTATAAAATACCTATTTTGGCTGCTGCAATGGATGGAGTGGTGGATGTGGAATTTGCTATTGCAATGGGTAAATTGGGCGGGGTTGCTGTTTTAAACCTCGAAGGTGTTCAAACTAGATATGAAAATCCTGACCAGGTTTTGGAAAAGATTGCCAGCGTTGACCCTGATGAAGCCACCAAATTAGTGCAGCAGATTTATCAGGAACCTATCAAAGAAGAGTTGATTAGTAAAAGAATTGCACAAATTAAAAAATCCGGTTGTGATTGCGTAGTTTCCGCTATCCCTCAAAGAGCCGAAAAATTCGGTAAAATTGCAGAAAGAGCCGGTTGTGATATATTTGTTGTCCAGTCAACGGTTGCATCGAAGGAACATGAATCAAGTGAATATTCGATTTTGGATTATGAAAAATTCTGCAGTGAAATGAATATTCCGGTAATAGTCGGCAACTGTGTTACATATCAGGTGGCAATGGACTTAATGGAATCTGGTGCAGCTGCAATTCTGGTGGGTATTGGCCCGGGAGCGGCTTGTACAACCAGAGGGGTTTTAGGAATCGGTGTTCCTCAAGTCACTGCTACAGTTGATGTTGCTACGGCCCGTGATGATTATTTTAAAAAGACAAAAAAATATACCCCTGTAATTACTGACGGCGGCATGCGTACCGGAGGAGATATCTGTAAAGCATTCGCATCAGGTGCTGATGCTGTTATGATAGGTTCATCTTTAGCTCGTGCCAAAGAGGCTCCGGGAAGGGGTTATCATTGGGGTATGGCAACCCCTCATTATAATTTACCGAGAGGGACCAGAATTTACGTTGGTACTGCCGGTTCGCTGGAAGAAATATTATTAGGCCCTGCAAGGGTTGATGACGGCTCGCAGAATTTGATAGGAGCTTTGCAGACTGCAATGGGAAGTTTGGGCGTAAAAAATATTAAACAGATGCATGAAGTAGAGATTATCATTGCTCCTTCTATTCAGACCGAAGGTAAACTTTTCCAGAGAGTCCAGGGCGTAGGAATGGGCAAATAGATAACTCTTTTGTCCTGTGTAAGAGTTTTTTCGGGCCGTAATTTATATAATACCGGGAAGAAATGGAAAAAGTTTTAATACTTGATTTTGGTTCTCAATACACTCAGTTGATAGCCAGAAAGGTTAGAGAAGCAAAAGTTTTTTCTGAAATAGTCCCCTTCAATATTTCTGCAGACAAAATAAAAAAACACGCACCGTACGGTCTAATATTATCAGGAGGCCCGGCTAGTGTAAAAATAAAGGGGGTGCCTCTTCCGGATAAGAAAATCTTTGAGCTGGGAATTCCGATTCTAGGTATTTGTTACGGAATGCAGGTTATGGCAAAACTGCTGCAGGGTAAAGTGGATAAGTCTCTAAAAAGAGAGTATGGACGGGTTGAGATTTTTATAGATAAAAAAAACCGTCTTTTTGAGTCTCTGCCGGCTGCTTTTATATGCTGGATGAGTCATGGTGATAAGGTAAGTAAGCTCCCTTCAGGATTTAGAAGGATTGCACATACTGAAAACGGCAAAATTGCTGTTATGGCAGATTGTAAACGCCGTCTTTATGGAGTTCAGTTCCATCCTGAAGTTGTTCATACACAGTTCGGCAGGAAGATTCTGGATAATTTTCTTAAAAAAATATGTCTTTGCCGGGGTGAATGGAAGATATCTTCATTCGTAGATGATTCTTTAGCTGATATCCGTAAAGAGGCTGGTAAAGAAAGAGTTGTTTTAGGCCTTTCGGGAGGGGTTGATTCATCGGTTGCTGCGGTTTTGCTTCAGAAGGCAATAGGTAAAAATTTACACGGTGTTTTTGTTAACAATGGTTTATTAAGAAAAGGGGAACCCGATGAGATAAAAGCTGCTTTTGGAAAGCAAATGCATATGAATATTCATTACATTAATGCAGAGGAGAGGTTTCTTGAAAAATTAAAGAATGTTCTTGACCCGGAGAAGAAAAGGAAAATCATCGGAAAGGAGTTTGTCAGTGTTTTTGAAGAAACAGCAAAAAAAATAGGGGATATAAAATATTTAGCTCAGGGGACATTGTATCCCGATGTTGTAGAGTCGCTTTCTGCCTTCGGCGGTCCTTCTGCCAAAATAAAAACGCATCATAATGTAGGCGGGCTGCCTAAAAAGATGAAGCTGAAACTCATAGAGCCGCTGAAGTTCTTGTTTAAAGATGAGGTTAGAAAAATCGGCGGATACTTAGGGCTTCCGGATAATATTGTTTTGAGGCATCCTTTCCCGGGGCCCGGACTTGCAGTAAGGATTGTCGGCGGAGTTACCAAAAGCAGGCTGGATATATTAAGAGAAGCCGATGCTATTATGATGGATGAAATCAAAAAACATAATCTTTACAGGAAAGTCTGGCAGGCTTTTGCAGTTCTTTTGCCTGTTAAAAGTGTGGGTGTGATGGGAGATGAGAGAACATATGAAAATGTTTTGGCTTTAAGGATTATAAATAGTGTTGACGGAATGACAGCTGATTGGGCGAAGATTCCCTATCATGTTATGGAGATAATCTCAAATAGAATAATTAATGAAGTCAGGGGGGTGAATCGGGTTGTTTATGATATCAGTTCCAAGCCTCCGGCTACAATTGAGTGGGAATAAAGTTAGTTACGAGTGATAGGGTACGAGTTACGAGAAGTTTTGTATTATATGCAGTAATAAATATGGCTGGTGAATTGAAAACCAGTAACCTGTAATAAGCAGCCAGTAACCAAATATGAAACATTCTGATTTTGTACATCTGCATCTGCATTCACAATATAGTTTACTTGACGGTGCTTGTAAGATAGACAAATTAATTAAGTTAGCCCGTGATTACTGTATGCCCGCAGCTGCAATTACTGACCATGGTAATTTATTCGGTGCCATTGATTTTTATTTGCAGGCAATGCGGGGCGGAATCAAACCTATAATCGGCTGTGAAGTTTACATAACTCCGGGTTCCAGGTTTGAAAAGGGCGGGGGGTTGAAGGGGAAAAGTGCAAATCATATTACTCTTTTAGCTAAAAATGAAGCCGGCTATAAAAATTTAGTTAAATTAGTCAGTTTGAGTTTTTTGGAAGGTTTTTATTATAAACCCAGAATAGACAGAGATATTTTGGCGAAATATGCGGGGGGTTTAATAGGTTTAAGCGGCTGCATGCAGTCAGAGCTAAGTAAATCTATTCTGGATGAGGATTATAATAAAGCGGAAAATATTTTATCTGTATATAAAGAAATATTTGATAAAGATTGTTTCTATGTTGAAATTCAGGATCATTTTTTACCCGAGCAGAGAAAACTGGTTAAAGAAAGTGTTGCTCTGGCTAAGAAAGCAGCCATTCCTTACGTTGCCACCAATGATGTCCATTATCTGCGCAGGGAACATTCATATGCGCACGATGTTCTGCTTGCTGTTCAGACTCAAACTACAATAGATGACCCTAAAAGATTGAGGCTGGCAAGTGACCAGTTTTATTTCAAATCTTCTGATGAGATGAAAGAGGTGTTCAGTGAACTGCCGGAGGCAATTGAGAATACTTTGAGGATTGCAGAAAAATGCAATCTGGAGCTTGAGTTTAATAAAGTACAACTTCCGGAATTTAACTCTCCCAAAGATTATACCCCGAAGGAATATCTGAAATACCTTTGCAATCAGAGTTTGGAAAAGAAATACCCTGCTGTGAATGACAAAATAAAAGGAAGGCTTGATTACGAACTGGATGCTATAAATAGGCTGGGATTTACGAGCTATTTTCTGATAGTAAGAGATTTTATAAATTTTGCCAGGGAGAATGATATTCCGGTCGGGCCGGGACGGGGTTCAGCAGCAGGAAGTATTGTCAGCTACCTTTTGGGCATTACCTCTATTGACCCCTTAAAGTACGGGCTTCTGTTCGAACGTTTTCTTAATCCTGACAGGGTGAGTATGCCTGATATAGATATTGATTTTTGTTACGAAAGAAGACAGGAAGT
>CAZLTA010000062.1:0-7272 GCA_964562345.1 uncultured Planctomycetia bacterium | reverse complement strand
AGGGCTGCGAAGCGTCCTTTAGGGCTGCGAAGCGTCCTTTAGGGCTGCGAAGCGTACAATTTATAGGGAGACTAACTCCTCGCAATTTTATCCTTAGAAATGCCCTGTGAAATCCTTCGGATTTCCAGGACTAAGTCCCTGAGATTGTTTCAAAATCTCTAGGGGCAGCGCATTTCAAGGACTATATACCCGAAATTTCTTCCCCGAGGAATTCGAAGAATTCCCGGGATTCAGTCCCTGCTTCAAGCGTCCTTTAGGGCTGCCCATAGGGCGTCCTTTAGGATTGAGATTGCTTTCGCAATCTCTAAGGGTAAAATTTCTGGGTGCAAATTGCAGAGGGTAAGGTGTCCCTGTGTTTCGATTTACGAAGGTAACTCTACAGGGAAGGTCCGATAGATTGAATCGTTACACAATTTAATCTTGTTATCCTGCGAAATTGGCCGAACAATTTAATAATGAAATTGGTAGAATCTAATAATCATGATAAGGATTCATCTATATGCTCTGCTATCCAGACCTTGATGATGGACTGACGAGGAACTCCAAGACGTTTTGCTTCCTTATCCAATAAATGAATTATCCATAAAGGAAAATCAACATTAACTCTTTTTTGTTCTTGCTCAGTCCTTCGAGCTTTTGAGATATCAAGGTATTTAGATATATCTTGACCCTCTTCAAATTTTTTATCAAACTCTTTAGCTTTCATAAATATCAACCTCCTCTATCCGAGATCGGCGCACTGAAATAATCCGTATTTTCCCCTTTCGATAGGTAATTACTCCTGACCAATGCTTATCCGAAATACGTCCTATTATTAAAAATCTCGGCTCATCACTGGTTTTGGCAGAAATTTCTATTATATTAGGGTCTTCCCATAGTGCTTGTGCTTTGGAAAAATCAATTTCATGTTTTTTCTTATTCGCTTCGCTCTTTTCTAAATCGAATTCAAACTCCATGATATAAAAAATATACCATATCTATACCCTATTTGTCAACTATCTACTTCCAGTCAAGGCCATTGTTCCTGAAAGTTAAGGTAAAAACTTTTTTATTTAACAGGCAAAAAAAAGGAATGGCCGGACGGATAGTGGAAAAACATTTACGTATTGGACTCTATGCCGTCTATAAAATCTTTCATAGTTACAATAGGGATATTTTCAAATACACCCAGGTCAAGAAGATGACTATCTCCAGAAATAATATAATCAGCCTTTACTGCCAGAGCACACGCAAGAACTTTATTGTCATCCGGATCATCTTTAATTACATCGAGCTCTATTATATCAGGCAGCACAATAGCAAATTTTTTTATCATACCTACAACCTGCTCTATCTCTTCGTCTTTGAGATTATATTTATTTCTTATGCGGGGATACCGCAAAACTCTCCTAAGCTCTTCCACCATTTGTTCAGATATAACTACCAAAAAGGCACGGTCATACCATAGCTGTAATAATCTCGCAGGATTGCCTTTTTTACTTATCACTCCACTTACAAAGAGGTTTATATCAATGACTACTTTAAGCATGTTTTTTTCTGACTGCTTGAATTGCCTTGCTTACATCCCTTCCTACTTCTTTAACAGAGGCATCCGGCACTTTAGATCTAATCTTGTCAAAGATTTTAAACTGTTCTTCTCTTTCTTGAATAAACCGGGTATATTCGTTCGCACTAAGTATGGCAATCATAGGGATTCCTGCTTTCTCAACTATAAAGCGGTCACCTTTTTTAAAAGACCTTTTCATAATCTCTCCCAAATGTACCCTTGCTTCCACAGCAGGTATTACTTTTGCAGCTGCCATTGTTTCCTCCTTTTGCTAATTAAAGCTAATTAACACTAATCAATCCTACTTAAAGCATACATTATAAAAACTAATTTGTCAAAAAAATAATCCAAGTTGCGTTAGCACGTTCCTACATTCTTACGTTCATACGTTCTTATATTGTTACGTTTATGGAAGTCCCAATGGTTCAATATCATCAGCACCATAATCTACACCAGTTTCTTCATCAACACCAGTTGCTCTATCAGGTCCACAGGAATAAAAATAATGCACTGTATTACCGCCTACACTTGTTGAGCCCAAAGCATAAGATGTTTCCCACTCGTCATATTTAAACGCATAATCATGCAAATCAAAATAATCTCTCGGATAGCCCGGGTTTTCATAATGGCGGAAGATTTCTTCGGCTGAAAGCGCAACGCTGTAGATACGGACTTCGTCAATTGTACCTACAAATTGACGCGCTACATTTTCTGCACCAATTCTATTAATTGTCGATGCTACACCTGCTCCTGTTACAGCTACTGTATTTTTTTGAACACCGTTTACATACAATCTGACATTAGAACCATCCCATGTAGCCACTACATGCGACCATGCGTTTAAAGAAACAGTACTAGCACCGGATGAATGATACCCTACTGGAGTTGTACTATACCAATAACATTGTAAAGAACCATCAGATGCAAGACTTAAATAATACCCGTTGGACGTCATACCTTGAATAATCGTTGCTCTTTCGCCAGGATAAGCAGTAGGATAAATCCAAGCCTCTAAAGTTAAAGTGGTAGCAACTGATGTAGCGCTTGTATTTAGATACTTTTGTGCACTAGCGTCAAAACTACCTGCCCTTCCTACCTTTCCGCTGCTTGTTGTAGTCGCTCCGCCTGCTGCCGTCCCGTGATTACCTTCACCTGACATATCTACAACTTCATCTGCAGTTCCTACCCATGAAGCTTCATCCATATGCAGATTCAGAACCTCCCAATCAAATAAATCATCTATTGAGGAAGGAGCAGAATCAGTCGCAGTTACATAATCATTAAGCGCAAGCTGAATAATATTGAGCTCATCCTGGGTTGCTTTGATTTTATCCTCTCTGATACTTCGAGCATTGGCCTGTATTACTATATCATCTCCGCCTCCAGTTGTTCTGTCAGGGCCGTAACTGGTTACAACGCAATAATCATCTCCATCGTTATAGTCATATACATAGGCGTTCTGCCAGGCATCTGTCATATAACCGTTATCATTGAACTTATCCTGAATATAAGGCCCATCCCATCTGCTTTGCCTGTACGATTGCAAAGATGCCGAGCCTTCAAATCTGGTTGTTGCAGGCAGAGATTCCAAATCCAGAAAATCCATACCTATAAAACCCGAATCCAGGGGAAACTGGTCCATATCTTTATAAAATTCTAAAAACGCAGTTTCTATCCTTTCCATCTCCTTTTCCGTAGCATTAGAAAGGTCTGAATTAGTCACTCTGTAAAAAATCGTTGCAAATGTACCGGCGATTAAACTGGAAATAATAATAACCACAATAAGCTCCATCAAAGTAATCCCGGAGGCACCAAATCGTAAATACCGTAAAAAGTTACGATATAGAAATCCCAACATATTAATGCTTCTATGTATCTTCACATCTTTAAATTGCCGCATTCTTTTCCCATATTATAAGACCCTTCCTTTAAGAGGAAGAGGAAGGTCTATCCCTGTTGGATAAGACCGAAGTCAATCAGCGATTTTGACACAAAACTGCTGAAGACTTTGTTTGAAAATCCTTATCTCTATTAAAGTCTTCTGATGCATTATTTTCTATTTCTGACCCATTTAAATCTTTAATTTATCCTTATGAATCAGAAAAACTTTATCCTTCCTTGCTAAGGCTATCATATCCTTTGTAAATCCTGACTTGCTGAATATGGCAAAATGCTCTTTTCTGCCCTCCTTGCCCCATTGTACAGCTTGAGCTTTTTTCTTTAAGTCCTCATATATATTTGTTCCAACCTGCTTATTAGACCATTTAACTTCGCCGAAGAGTATTTCGTTTATATGATAATTCGTTGCTACCAAATCTATCTCTTTATCCTTATTCCACCATCGGCCATAAAACTCGAATGATAAAGAAATCTTAGACTTGTGAAATGCACGAATCAGTATTTCTTTTGCTATCTTTTCATAGTTTTGCGCTAAAAGCATAGGCATTGTTTTTTGTATATATGTTACCACTTCATCTATCCTGCCTTCTTCAAGAAAAGATCTATTTCTAAAGACAAACATAAACCAAAAATTAAAGAAGTTGTCATCTATTCTATAAATTCCTTTTCTGCTCTTCTCGGGGATTTTCTCTGTTACTGGTATTTCTTTACTAGTTATCTGTAAACTATCCAAAATTGAAATATAACGGGAAACAGTACCTTTATCAAAACCTGTCTCATTAATTATCTCTGATAACTTACGCTTGCCCAGGGATAATGCCTCTAAAATAACAAAGTAATTCCTGGGTTCTTTTAATTCCTCTCTAAGTAAAAACTCGACTTCTTCGTATAACGGCTGTCCTTTTTGAAGAATCTCGTTTTTAACCACTTCTACATAACCTTTGCCTATAAATTTGTTAAGATATAAAGGGGTGCCCCCTACTATACTATAAATAGATAAAACCTCTTCAAAACTTTTATCCGGAAACATCTCCATTACTTCCTTAAACTGAAATGGCTTCAGAAGCAGCTGTCCTGTCCTTCTCCCATATAGCGGAGCCTTATAGACAAGGAGTGTTTTTTCCATCATTGCTATGCTTGAACCCTGGAGCATCAAATAAATCTTTGAATTTTTTAAATATAAATCCCATATTTTTTGAAAAATAGAAGGTATTGCTTTATCAGTCTCTGCCAGATATGGAAATTCATCTATTACAATAGTCATCTTTTGGTTTTTATGAACTATGTATTTGAACGCCTCTATCCAGTCTTTAAATCCGTCGGAAGGCAAAAACTCATCTTTAAAATACTTAGCTATCATCTCGGTAAATTTCTGCAATTGCTTATACATAGATGTCCTGTCGCATAAAAAGTAAATATGAGGTTTACCCTGTGCAAAATGAATACTTAACTCTGTTTTTCCAACGCGGCGTTTACCATAAATGACTATAAGCTGAGGCTTGTCTTTTTTCCAGCTTTGATTGAGTGATTGAAGCTCTGATTCTCTATTTATAAATCTCATAAGCCTCTCTTCTGCAATTCAAACACTTTAGTAAAATCTACTTTAGACTAATTTAGTTTATACTATAATTGAGGAATTGTCAATGTTTTTCATTAAGTTAGTACATAGCTTTCAACTGCCTCTCTCGCCAGGTCTGATATCTTCCTGCCTGTTTTTCTGCTATCTCCCTACGTTTTTACATTTACAGATTTTAAAAAACATTTTCATGCTTTCCTATTTCAAGAAGAAAAACCCTGTTCTCCTCTTTTCTATAAACACATCTATAATTCAAAGTTATACTAAATTCCCCATAATTTGAAACCCCCTCTACTTCTTTGTTCCTTAAAGACGGATAATTTTCATTTTTTAAAAGCATGTCCAGACACCAATAAAATTTATTCCCAATGTTTGAGGGGAGTTTTTTGATTCTTTTCTTCAAAGAATAAGGAATGATTGTCTCTTTAATCACTTTCCAAATCTTGTTTTAATTCTTTAGAAGAATGATAGGTTGAATAATTTCCTTTTTTAATTTCCTGCTCAGATTTTTTAACAGCCTGCTGCCACTTTTTTGTGAAAAAGTATGCCTGCTCTTTTTTTACAACACATACCGGAATAATGACCACCTCATTATTCCTCACCTCAAATCTAATCAAATCGCCTTCTTCAAGATTTAAAACCTTTCTTATTTTGGAAGGAATGGTAACCTGATAATTCCGCACTACTTTAGTAATTGCATTCATCATTTCGCATCACCTCCACTATGATTATAACATATATAGTGATTTTGTCAATATGTAATTTACTAAATAAAGCTACGGCACCCCAATTGGAAGAATATCATCACCAGCGCCTGAATTATCCGCCCCGTCAGGCCCGCAGGAATAAAACGTCCCTTTGGTATTGCTGTAATGGAATACTGCGCCATCTAACCTGTCTGCTCCGGGTGAACTCCGCTTGCCCCAGGCATCATAAATATATTTATTATCGGGCAGATTAAACCCGGAAGTTTCAGATGTTGTGCTGGATGTTAGAGAATTACCTTCTCTTACGAAATCTTCAGCGGCTTTATTAACTTTTCTTAAGGCATCCTGAGTCTGAGTTTTATACTTTTTATATACTTCCATACAGGTTACGTTATAAGTAATGTCATCACCAAAGCCTAAATCATCAGCACGGTTAGGCCCATAAGAAACCAGCGTTGCTGCTGTTTTAGAAACTGCTTTGGTATAGACAATCGCCTTCCTCCAGGCATCCTCAGCATAATCATTGGAATATTCTGTTTCCCGGATATAATCAGGCTCCAGGTCCGTTAAATTAGCAGCCGGTAAGTCAAAATTGCAGTCATAATAAAGCAGGAGTGCTTCGTTCAAAGCTTGAAGTTTGTTTTCTGCAGCATTAATCTTTGCCCTTGTTATTGTAGTAGCTGCTAATGGACTGAGCACCGCTCCCAGTAATCCTATGATAACTATAACGACAATAATCTCTATCAATGTAAGCCCGGATACGCTGGAACTTTGGAATGTTGGAATATTAGAACGTTGACACGTTAATACATTGGCGCGTGAACACGTTCCCACATTCTTACGTTCATACTTTCCCACGTTCTTACATTTACATATTTTCATTCTGGCGTCACATCAACACCTTGCGGATATACTTCATCAAAAGAATCGGGTGTGCGATCCGGGCCCAAACTATGAAATGTAGAAAGACCAGCTTTATAATAATAGGGATTACCCCAAGGGTCATAAATATCAGCAGCATCTAAGTAGCCGCTAAGTTTTGTAGAATTGTCCCCGGAACTTATGGTATTCCCTGCTCTAATATATTTTTCTACTGCCTCGTTTACTTTTCTCAATCTTTCCTGAGTCGTCCGCCTCCACTTTTTCCAGATATCCTTTGCCTGAACGACATATACGATATCATCGGAACTTGCTTTCCTGTCAGGCCCGTAAGAACGTAAGGTAGCACTGACAAACCCGACATTGTAAGTATATACAAAAGGAACACGCCAGGCATCATAAGCATAGTCATCGGCATATTTTGATTCGCTGACATAACCGGCTGTTTTAAGAGCAGTCAAATCATCGGGGTCTAAACCGCTGTCTACGGGATAGGTTGCATAGCCAGTGTCTGAGGGAAATTGTGCGTTATTTTCATAATAAAGGGAAAGCGCCTTATCCAGGATTTCTATTTTTGCTTTGGTGTTTTTAACTTTTGCAACTCTCAAAGCTACGGTGCCCAGAGGGGTTAAAATCCCGGCAAAAATACCCACAACAATAATCAC
>CAZLTA010000061.1:0-7308 GCA_964562345.1 uncultured Planctomycetia bacterium | reverse complement strand
AGATGTAACTACGGCAGCCTTAAACCCTGAGAGGTAATTTTTATGCTCTTTACAACACCCCTGCCTACCGGGCCCAACGGAGCACCGTTAAGGAACAGCTTCAGCGCAGAAGCATTCCCAACCCAAAGTTCAAACTCCTTATCTGCCTTCCATGCTTCTCTCCGCCCTTTCTTTAGTACTCCTTCAAAAATTTTTTCACCATCAGAACGCAGACGTATCCAACAGTCTCCCTGAATTTCTATCATCAATTCTAAAGGCTGAACTGCCTTCTCAGGCAATACCTTTTTTAAGGCAATCTCCTGCTGCAGCTGCTGAGGAAGGTTAACTTCTTCTTTAGGTATACCGCTTTGTTCAAGGATACTAGTTTTATCCGGCAAAAATAGAGAAACTACTTTATTAACCCCTGTAAATACAAAATAAATAGAAAAAACAACCAGCAAAAAATAAAACAATATCTTAAAAAGAAAAAAGACTTTATCCAGAGGCGAGAGCAAAGAAGGAGATGTAACTGGAATCCGGCGCTGTTCCTTCTTGTCAAATCTTAAGAAAACTGATTCTAAATCCGCTAACGCTTCAGATGAATCCAGTCCCAGAAACCGGGCGTATTTCTGAAGAAAACTTTTAATATATATCGGGGATTTAAAATAATCGAAATCTTCTTCTTCCAGGGCTTTTAAAACTCTGGGGTGAATTTTAGTTTCCTGATAAATATAATCATAATCGTATCCTAATCTCTCGCGAGCCTTTTGTAATTGAATTCCGATATCAGCCATATTCTAAATACTTAACTCTCACTGTCCTTCCTCAGATATTCTTCTCTATCTATAAGAATTTCCCGCGGCTTGGACCCTTGATAAGAACCTACGATACCGTCTTCTTCCATCATATCAATTAATCTTGCGGCTCTGGTATAACCTACACCCAGCCTCCTTTGAAGTATGGAAACAGAGGCCTGGCCTGTTTGCATTATAACATTAACAGCTTCATCATAAAGGAGATCTCTCATGCCTTTCGATTTTAAGCCTCTGCCCTTGCTGGCTGAATTCAAAATTTCCTGATTGTAATCAGGCTGCTTCTGATTTTTGATAAATGCCACAACTTTCTCTATTTCCATATCGGAAACAAGCGTTCCCTGAGCCCTGCAAGGCTTAGAAGTACCTGGCGGAATAAAAAGCATATCTCCTTTTCCGACAAGTTTATCCGCACCGTTCATATCTAAAACAGTCCTGGAGTCAACCTTAGACGCTACTTTAAATGAAATACGCGACGGAAAGTTTGCTTTGATTACACCGGTAATCACATCAACCGAGGGCCTTTGAGTTGCCAGAATCATGTGAATTCCCACAGCACGCGATAACTGAGCTAAACGGGCAATATAGGACTCTATCTCCTTGGAAGCAACAAGCATAAGGTCTGCCAGCTCATCAATTATTACAATAATATACGGGAGGGACTCCGGCATAACAGAATCCTTGTCTTTTTTATTGTTATATGCTTCTATATTCCTGACAACAGCGCGGGATAACAGTTTATAGCGGGATTCCATTTCACCTACAGTCCACTCTAAAGCAGACATAGCCTGATTGGCATTGGTAACAACAGGTATTATCAAATGAGGAAGGTCATTAAAAGGCGCCAGCTCTACCATTTTAGGGTCTATTAAAATCAATCTGACTTCATCCGGAGTAGCCCGGTAAAGTATGCTTATTATTAAAGCATTAATGCATACTGTTTTACCGGACCCGGTAGTACCGGCAATTAAGAGATGGGGCATATCCGCCATATCGCTTATCAAAGGATCCCCGGTTACCTTTTTGCCCAATGCCAGAGCAAGTATAGAGGGGTGTTTCTGAAATTCTTCAGATGATATTATTTCTCTTAAGTAAACCAAAGAAGTCTTGGTATTGGGAACTTCAACACCAACAGTGCCTTTACCGGAAACAGCCGCCACATGAATACTGTAGCTCTTCATCACCAGCCCGATATCTTCTGCCAGCGACGCTATCCACTGAACTTTAACTCCCGGTGCGGGCTGAAGTTCATATCTGGTAATTACAGGGCCTTTCTCAATATTCACTACCTTAGCTTCAATGCTGAAATCTCTTAACGTTTCTTCCAGAAGATTTGCTTTGGCTCTCAAATCTTCCTTGATTTCCCGCTCTTTCTGCGGGGGCGGATTATTCAATAAATCAATCGGGGGCAGGGTAAAACCCTGTTTTGATTTCACAGCTATCGGCTGCAGCTCCTGCCTGTGTTTTAAAGGCTCCCTTTTCTCTTTCTGCTTCTGATTCAAAATAACCGGAACCTCATCAAACACCGGTTCCCTTTTATGGACATTTATTTCTTTAACTTCTCTCTTTTTCCTTATTACAGGTTCTCTCATTTCTACATTCAATTTTCTGCCAGAAAACAGAACAGGTACTTTAAGCACAGTATTCTTAAACAGAACAAATATCTTCTTTAAAAACATCATTAAATAACTCAAAAGCGGTAAATCTGTAACAACTATTGCCAGAAGTAAAGAAATTGAAAAGAGCACGATTAAAGCCCCTGCTTTACCAAAATATTTCCGGCTTAAATCTTCTACGAAAAAACCGCCTAACCCGCTCAGAGAAAAAGCAGCCTTTTCATTACCTGAAGTCAAAATCGATATCAATCCCGCAAAAGAAAAAAGGAATAATATCAAAGAGAGAACTTTTATTTTGATATTAGTTATGCCTTCTTCATAAAAATAAAACAGAAATATCCAAAACATAACAACTAACGGCAGGATAATACCCGCCCAGCCTAAATTGATATGCAGAAGGTAACCTAGGGAAGTCGTAATGTTTTTTACAAAATCCTGAGCCGCATAGCCGTTGGAACTTAGATTAGGATATGTGAGAGGCGAGAAAAGAAACATCGCAGCTAAAACATATAAACTCAAACCAAGACCGACAAGACATATAATCTCTTTTCTCATTTTTTTTCAAAACCTTATAGCACCTTTTTGTCCTTAAGAAACTTTCTCTTCTTCCGGTGCAACCGGGTTTTGAATCTGTTTCATGCTCAGCTTTATCTTGCCTGCATCGTCTATACCGAGAACTTTAACTTTTACTTCATCGCCTACTTTAAGAACATCTTCGACACTTGATACATAGGTATTAGAAATCTCAGAGACGTGAATAAGTCCTTCTTTCCCGGGCAAAATTTCACAGAAAGCCCCGAAATTAACAATTTTGACAATACGCCCCGAATAGATACGCCCCACTTCGGCATCCTGAGTCAATTCCCGGGCTTTTTCTATAGCATGCTGAAGCTGATCTTCATTCTCTGCAGAGATATTAACCATCCCGTCTTCATCAATATCAAATTTAGCCCCTGTTTCCTTTATAATCCTTCTGATAGTTTTTCCTCCCGGCCCTATTAACAAAGCAACTTTTTCAGAACTGAGTTTAAAAGAAGTCATTCTGGGAGCATAAGAAGAAACCTGCTCTCTGCTTTTAGGCAGGGTAGAATTCATAATATCAAGAATATGCAGCCTTGCTTTATGCGACTGCTTTAAAATTCTGCTTATTAAATCCAGACTTATTCCTCTGATTTTAAGGTCCATCTGAATTGCAGTAATACCGTTTTTTGTGCCTGCAATTTTAAAATCCATGTCTCCGTAATGGTCTTCTAATCCTGCAATATCAGTCAAAATAGCCTCTTCATCCTGCTCCTTAAACAACCCCAGAGCAATACCTGACACAGCATCTTTAACCGGGACCCCGGCATCCATCATGGAAAGAGAACCGCAGCAAACAGTAGCCATAGATGAAGAACCGTTTGATTCCAATATATCCGAAACAAGCCGGACAGTATAAGGGAATTCCTCACCCTCCGGCATAACTGCCCTAAGAGCCTTTTCAGCTAAAGCACCGTGGCCAATCTCACGCCTGCCGGGGCCCCGCATAGGACGGGTTTCTCCGACGCTAAAAGGAGGAAAATTATAATGCAGCATGAACTTTTTAAATAATTCCCCTTCCAGCGATTCTATCATCTGTTCGTCATTGGTTGTTCCTAAGGTCGTAACTGCAAGGCTCTGGGTCTGACCGCGTGTAAAAAGAGCTGAGCCGTGCGTACGTGGTAAAACACCGGCTTCACAGCTAATCGGCCTTACTTCTTCAAACCCTCTGCCGTCTATTCTTTTTTTATTATCAAGCGCATACCGCCTGACAAGTTCCTTCTGAATCAGGGACAAACATTCTTTTATATCTGAAACAGAATAAACATCCGTAAATTCTTTTTCCAGCTCCCCGGTGAGTAAATCCATAGATGATATCCTTTCTTCCTTACTGGAGAGCAAACATATTTCCTGCACTTTCGGTAAAACCAATTTCTTTATGGTTTCATAAGCACCCTTAGGCAGTTCAGAAAGAGAAATACTTTTCTTCTCTTTCCCGCATTTTTCTCTTAATTTAGATTGAAGTTCAATCATTGGCAGTAATGCCTGATACCCGATATCAACTGCCTGATAAAATATATCTTCCGATGCTTCCTTTGCCTCCCCTTCCAGCATTACGACACCTTCTTTCGTCCCGGTAACTACTACAGTCAGTTTTGATTCTTCCACTTCTTTATAAGTGGGATTGATTAAAAATTCTTCATCTACATAAGCCACCCTTACAGCAGCAATAGGCCCCTCAAACGGTATATCAGAAATATGCAGCGCCGTAGATGTTCCTATAACCGCCAGAATATCAGGGTCATATATGCCGTCGCTGGATAAAACGAGCGATATAATCTGAATTTCATTTCTCATCCCTTCAGGGAAAAGAGGCCGAATAGGCCTGTCTATTAAACGGGATGTCAGAATCTCTTTTTCAGTAGGCCTTCCTTCTCTTTTGAAAAATCCTCCGGGAATTTTTCCGGCCGCATAAGTTCTTTCTTTATATTCTACAGTAAGCGGCAAGAAATCTATCTCTTCCCTGCGTTCATTCGACATCACCGCACTTACCAATACAACTGTCTCTCCGTATTGAACCAGCACTGAACCATTAGCCTGCTTGGCAACCTGGCCTGTTTTAATAATTAAGTCCTGCCTGCCGATCTTTAGTTTTACTTCTTCTTTCATAACTACTCCTTTTTAGTTAAAGGAATGATAAACATCTGGAGGGTTATTTACGCAATTTGAGTTTTTCAACCAGTTCCAAATATCTTTTTTCATCCTTCTTTTTCAAATATTCCAACAATTTCTTCCTCTTGCTTACCATTATCAAAAGGCCCCTGCGGGAATGATGGTCTTTGGGATGCGTCTTAAAATGACCTGTAAGATACCCTATCTTCTCAGTCAAAATGGCAATCTGAACCTCAGGCGAACCTGTATCCTTATCATGGATAGAAAATTCCTCAATAATTTTTTCCTTTTTCATTTTCCCCTTCCTTCCGTTTTCGCATAATATATCCTCATGTTTCTGTTTTGTCAAGGTGGCTTTTGACAAGTATCTCTATAGGCTTTACCAAGTCATAGATTTCTTCAACTTCCATTATAATTAAATATTTTGGTTTCAAAAGATGTATCTCGTGTTTTTTGGTAGTCTTTTCACTTTTTAAATTATCAAGCATCCTGGAAATAATAAATTCATTCCTCTTTTTCTCCCATTTGTCTAAACATCTATTAAAAACATCACCCTTATCTTCTACCAGAGCTTTGCCCTTTAATTGATACCCGATGAAGCTGTCTAAATTTATCACAAAAAACGATATTTTTTTATTAATCTCCAGATTCCTTCTTGTTTTGGCTGCAAAAAGGTCGAAGAAATAAACACGGTCAGAATCTACATCCACTATTCCTTTTATGGAGATATTAGGCTTGCCGTTCTTATCAGATGTCCCTAAATAACCGTAGGGAAAATTCTTAATAAATTTTCTGATTTTAATAGGTATCATTTTGTAAAATCACCCCACATATCAGTCGGAAGCAGCTTCTTTATCCTCTCGCCGCTGTCAGAACCATCATCCCAATCTTTATTTAAAACCGCAAAGCAATATAAAGTATTAATTATTGTAAAATGCACATGGGCTTCGTCCTGATAAAATGAATCCAGCTCTTCTAAATAATAGAAGAGATTCTTTTTAACCAGAACGCCTTTGCTTCTTAATTTATCAATAATTTCTACAATGAGCAGTAATTTACTTTTATCGGGCATAAAATTCCAATCTTCTCCTGTATACCTGCCGATATCTTTAAACAGCCCCACATCGGGAGGTGTCTTGCCTGTTACTTTATAATCAGTCTGTTCCTCACCTTCATGGATCGAAGCTTCTACGACAATGCCTTCTTTGTCAAATTCAACATACCCCCATTTTTTTCTTTGCTGAGGGTATTTATAATAAATCCAAAATTCAAATTTATACTGATATCGCTCGGGGGCTAAAACCCGGGGATAAATTAAAGCCTGTACCTGGGCTCTGGTAGTAGCCACATCGGGTTTGCCTAACAACATTAAAACATCATCTTCACTCATACCATTCTTTATTTCTGCCGCATTACAAATGCCGGCAATAAGAACAACTCCAACTATTACAACAATTTTTTTCATATTTTATATTATAAGCGATTTATTTTAAAAAACAAGGCTTTTAATACTCAGATAACACTCAAGGGCAACGATTCCTATCTTAATGATGGTGGGCGAGAGAGGGATTGAACCTCCGACCTCCTCGTTGTAAGCGAGGCGTTCTCCCACTGAACTACTCGCCCGAATAGAAGACTATATAAACAGCCGCTTAAAGTCCATTTAACACTAATAAATTAAGAGGTTTTATATTATTTCTTAAAGGCTGTTGCGTCAACATAAAAAGCATCAATACCTTTTTCACCTCTTTTTAACATCTGCTTCTATGACGGAAGCGCTATCATGCAGAATATCATCACAAAAAGAGCAACTGTTTCAATGACTCCCAGAACAAGCATATAGTTTGCAAAACCTTTGCCTGTTTCGGCCAAAGCGTCACTTGCACAAGCCGCAGCTTTACCCTGCATATAAGCAGACACTCCTATCGCAAGCCCGCCGAGCAGCCCGATTATCATCTGCAAAACATAATTAGGTGTGCCGGGAGGAAAATTCGCCGCCTGGATTTTATTTCTCAGAATAAATCCGTAAAAAGTCTGCGTCAGAGGAGCTCCCACAAAAGCAATGATAATAAACGGAGCGGTTTTATTCTGAATAAATGCTTTCTTCCAGGCACCAATTGCTGCCATACCGGCAATACCTGTACCCAATGCCGAACCAATTGCTGCAAGCGCCAAAGAAAAGTTCAAATCTCCTAATCCTGCTACCATAT
>CAZLTA010000060.1:0-7427 GCA_964562345.1 uncultured Planctomycetia bacterium | reverse complement strand
ATTGCAAAACGCTGATTCAGCAGGAAGAACGGACAATTAACTGATGGGGAAACTCTTTTCTGAGATACCGCTTCAACTCACCCTTTAATATTCTATAGATCACTCTTACAGATTCATATCCCATATCTGATAAGGGAAAACGTATGGTAGTTAAAGCCGGATTTGTAAACTCTGCCTGAGACACATCGTCAAAACCGGTAACCTTAATATCACCGGGACAATGCAGGCCTAATTCCCCTAAAGCCCTAAGCACACCGATTGCCATAGCATCATTTAAACAAAACAACACTCCCCGAAATTTCGGTTCTATTTTAAATACGGTTTTCACCGCCTCATAGCCTCCCTGCTCGCTGAATTTTCCGTTAACATATCTCCGTTTGATAAACCGAATGCCTTTTTTCCTGGCCATATCTATAAATGCCTGCTTTCTTAATTCTGCATCAGCATTTTCCAAATCGCCGCCGATTATAAAAACGTCTTTATAACCTTTACTTAAAACATATTCCGCCATGGTCCCAGCCGCATTGTAACTATTAACATACAATTGATTAATTCCCTGCATTAGATCAAATCCATTAATTACAACTGCCGGCAATATTTTTCCCCCTTTTGAAGCGGTTTTCAAATGCAGATAGTCTAAATATGAATCATGGGTAAAAATTATCCCGTCAATTATCTGTTTATCAAACAATACCGAAAGAGAATAGCTGCTTTTCAAAGGCATCAGTTTTAAATCATATCCGATTTCATCCAATCCTTTCAATATTCCCTTCAAAATATTTCCGACATATCCGGAATTGGTATCTTTGTGCAGATTAACAGGCAAACCGATGGTTCTGAATTGACCTCTACTTAAAGAACCAACAGCACTATGAAGTAAATAACCGAATTCACTGACAATGGACTGAATTTTCCAAACAGTCTCTGGTTTAACTGCCCCCTGAGTTTCGGGATTTAATGCCCGGGAAACAATAGCGGCAGAAACACCTGCCTTCTTAGCCACTTTTTTAATCATAAGATTGTCCATTTTTATCTTTGTAAAAGTTTTCTGTAACAGTTTACATTGCGCATATTATAAAAGCCGTAATAAGTTATGTCAATTTAAAACAAACCTTTTATTACTGCACCGCAGGAAGGACAAGCACCCTTTTCTATTCTATTCTCTATAACCGAAAACCCCGTTCTTTTTATCAAAAGCTCACCGCATTTATGGCAGTATGTATTCGTATCCTCTGAGACATTGCCCAAATATACGTAACGCAAACCTGCTTTTTTAGCTATTCCCTCTGCTTTTCTTAAAGTCTCCAGCGGGGTAGCTCCTGTATTCAAAAATTTATAATCCGGATGAAACCTGCTGATATGCCAGGGAATATCTTTATCTATCCCGGCGATAAATTCTGCTATTTGGCTCAATTCTTCATCAGAGTCATTTTCACCGGGTATTATTAAAGTAGTTATCTCAACCCAGATATTGTTTTTCTTCATAAACCTGATTGAATTTAAAACCGGCTCCAGTCTGCCTTTACAAATTCTGGTGTAAAAATCATTATTAAAGCTTTTAAGGTCTACATTAGCAGCATCTAAATAAGGGGCTATCATTCCTATTGCCTCCTCAGTCATATATCCATTAGTAACAAAAACATTATAAAGTCCTGCTTCTTTAGCAAGTTTTGCCGTATCATATGCATATTCAAAAAATATAGTCGGTTCTGTATAGGTATAAGCAATGCTTTTGCAGCTGTGTTTCTCAGCCTCTTTTACTACCCTTTCTGGATTCATTTTAACCCCGCCTGAAGCACCGTCTTTTGCTGACGCCTGAGATATCTGCCAATTCTGGCAAAAACCACAATGGAAGTTACATCCAATAGCAGCTATAGAATACGATAGAGTTCCGGGAAGAAAATGATAAAGCGGCTTTTTCTCTATGGGGTCTATATTGGAAGCGATAAGCTCCCCGTAAATATAGCTGTATAAAACGCCTCCTTCATTTTTGCGCACCCCGCAAAATCCGAATTTCCCATCTTCAATCCTGCAATTATGCGCGCAGAGAAAACAATGGACTTTATCCTTTCCCAGTTTTTCATACAACAGAGCTTCTTTTTTCATAACTGCTTTTTAGAAGGACAAAATTGTTTTATACAGCATTCTGCGCACAAAGGTTTCCTGGCCTGGCAGACTTTTCTGCCATGGTTAACCAACAGGTAATTGAAATCGAGCCAGTATTTTTTAGGAACTATTCCCATTAAATCCCTCTCGACTTTATCCGGATTACTCTCTTCGGTTAATCCAAGCCTGAAGGACAGCCGTTTTACATGCGTATCAACGGCAATCCCTTCTGCTTTTTTAAAAGCAGAAGATAAAACTATATTGGCAGTTTTCCTTGCCACACCAGGTAAGCTGATAAGAGACTGCATATCGGAAGGAAGACGGCCGTTAAAATCACCGGCTATTTTTTTAGACGCAGCGATTATATTCCTGGCTTTATTTTTATAAAACCCGGCGGAGTAAATCTCTTTTTCTAAAACACTTTGTTTAATATCAGAAAAATCGGATGCAGTCCTGTATCTTTTAAAAAGAGCAGGCGTAATTTTATTCACACGTTCATCCCTGCATTGTGCCGACAGTATTGTCGCAATAAGAAGCTGAAAAGGAGTTTTATAAAAAAGCTCCGTTTTGCTGTTGGGGTATTCTTCTTCCAGAATTTTTATTATTTTAACAACTTTTCTATCCAGGGCCATTTTATTATTCAAAAGACCTGGCCAGGAGAAAAAGCAGGTCGGACAACCTGTTAAGATAAATCAATATTCTGTTATTATTTAACAACTTTTTCTTTTTCAAACCAACAGCTCTCCTCTCTAAACGCCTGGAAACAGCCCGGCAAACATTCAACCGGCCTGATACATCATTCTTCCCCGGATAGTAAAAAGAATCTACCTTATATTTTTTTTCAAAACTTATTATCAAACGTTCAAGAGAAGATATCTTATCGGAATCTATTTTTTTCTTTAATTTAAAATACCCGGCCTCATCAACAGCTAATTCAGACCCCATAATAAATAAATCTTTTTGTATTCCATTGACAATATTCTTCCTTCGCCTGCATTTGATAATAGATTTTGCCAATCCCAGGAAAGAGACAAGCTCATCCAGAACGCCAACCGCCTCAATTTTCATATCATCTTTGTCAACCTTTCTTCCGGAAAGGAGAGTAGTTTTACCATTATCTCCTTTTTTTGTACTTATTTTCATCTTTTACCAATTTTCTTTCGACAACTCTTCAAAAATCGCCATAGAAGCACCATTAGACATCATTTCCATTAAAGCTTCTTTGGAGTCAGCCGGATTTATATTAACCCCTTTAACAGCATCCGTTAACAAATATACTTTAAAACCTGATTTTAACGCATCCAAAACAGAATGTTTTACGCAATAATCAGTAGCAAGCCCGCCGATATATAACTCCTTAATGTTTAAATCTTCTAACACTCTGGGAAATTCAATACCTCTAGAATCAACCCCTTCAAAAATAGAATAACCATCTTCGTCAAAATTCAATCCTGCGGAAATAATTATTGCATTCTCCGGCAATTTCAGCCGGGGATGAAACTGCGCACCTTTTGTATTCTGTACACAGTGCTCGGGCCAGAAACCGCCATAGTTTTTGAAATGTTTCGTCTCATTAGGATGCCAATCGCGAGATGCAAATATAGGAAAGCTGCTCTTAACAAAAAAATCTATATATTTATTCAGAACCGGGACTACTTCATCGCCTTCCGGTACAGCAAGAGCGCCGCCAGAGCAAAAATCGTTTTGTACGTCTATTATACAAAGCGCTTTCTTAAACCGTAAATTCATTATTTAAAATAAGCGTCGGTAATATAACGATGCATCATCCTGTGACTGTTGAAATAAATTGCAATCTTGCCTATTGAATTTTTCATCATTTCAATCCAATGGTCGCGCTGTTCATAAAACATCGGAAGTATTGCATACTCAAGCTTCCCGTAAAGGTCCTGTCTTTCTCTAACTTCCATCTCCTGAGGACTAAATTTCTCATCAGAAAAAGGCCCTATCGACCATCCGGTAACTCCTTCAATGCAGCCTTCTACCCACCAGCCATCCAGAACGGAAAAATTGACAACTCCATTAAGCGCAGCTTTCATGCCGCTAGTGCCAGATGCCTCCATAGGCCGTTTGGGCGTATTCAGCCAGATATCTACTCCAGGAACCATTTTTTTTGCAACTTCCATATTATAATTTTCAAGATACACTATTTTTATATCATCTTCCAATTTGTCTATGTAAGAAAATATTTCTTTGATCATTTCCTTGCCGGGATTATCATTAGGATGAGCCTTACCCGCAAAAACAATCTGCATCGGAAAACTCTTGCCGATTCTCTTAAATCTTCTAAGATCCCTAAATAATAAAGTATGCCTTTTATAAGTAGAAGCCCGGCGGGCAAAACCTATTGTAAAAGTATCGTAAGAAAAATTCCTTTGATAGTTACTGTTTATGTAATCAACAAGTTCTCTTTTTGCCCGATAATGAGCTTCCCATATTTCTTCATGGGAAATAACTTCCACTCTGATAAGTAATGTCGGTTCTTTTGCCCAGCCCGGCAGATACTTATCGTACAATTCCATTGAAGCAGGATGAGCCCAGGTATGAGGATGAATACCGTTGGTAATAGATCTTATCTTATAGCCCGGGAACATCTTCTGTGTTGTTTCACCGTGTTTCTTTGCTACTCCGTTGATAAACCCGCTTAAATTCAAAGCCAGGCGTGTCATATTCAACACATCTGCACTTGCATATTCCTTTATTATGTCAATGGGAATAATAGAAGGCAGAATGCGCGAGGCAAGGTCATAAGGAAATCTATCATGCCCTGCTTCTACAGGAGTATGGGTTGTAAAAACACATAACCGCCTGACGCTATTTGCATCCCACCCGAAATCTTTCAGTAAATCTAAAAGAAGGAAACTTGCGTGGCCTTCATTTAAATGATACTTTAAAACTTCGACTCCTAAAGCATGAAGCATTCGCAAACCGCCTATCCCGAGCACTACTTCCTGTTTCATCCTATAAGTCTGGTCACCCCCATATAGGCAGGAAGTAATCTCTCTATCCTCAGGGGTATTAACTTCTAAATCAGTATCCAGAAAAACAACCGGCACTTTACCTCCGGTAGTACTTTCAACTATATGAAGCCAGGCCTGGACTTTTACAGGCCGGGATTCTATTTCTATTTCTATCTGCTCAGGAAGTAATGTCAAATACTTCTCAGGCTCCCATTCATCCGGATGCTCAATCTGCCAGCCGTCCGGAGTAAATTCCTGGCGGAAATAGCCCTTTTTCAACACTAATGTTACAGCAACAAAAGGGACATTCAAATCCGCAGCCGAACGCACAGTATCTCCGGCCAGAATACCTAAACCGCCGCTATAGGTAGACCAATCGGAATTAATGCCTATTTCCATCGAGAAATAAGCAACCTTACTGCCTTTAAAAACCTCTTTGTACGCAATAGAATCATCCATCTATTCTCTCCTTATTTTGTAATCAGCAAATATATGTTTTATATTTTACCACACCTGTCAAGCCTTTATACCCCCCAAGGAATAGTCAATATGCTTTTTTATTTCTCTGTTCAGACCATAATCCGAATAATTTTAAATTTTCTTCTCTTAACACATCTCCAATTATTTTAATTGTACTATTGCCGATATGCGCCATTTCGTTATTTGAAATAGCCAGCTCTGAAAAACCAATCTTCTGCGCATCTTCTATGTTTACGCCATAAACCACACCGGATATCTTTGCCCAATGGCAAGCACTGAAGCACATAGGACAGGGCTCACAGGTAGAATAAATAATGCACTCCGATAAATCGACTGTATTCAGCTTCCTGCAGGCATATCTTATAGCATTAATTTCAGCATGAGCCGTGATGTCCATATTCTGCCAAACAACGTTATGAGCACAAGTTATTACTTCTCCTTCTCTCACAATACAGGCGCCAAAGGGAGCCTGGCCGCTTTTAATGCCTTCCTTTGCTTTATCAATAGCAAGTTTCATAAATTTTCCATCTATCTTCTTAACCATGTATGTATTATTATATCAATAATGCTTAAAAATTGACATTATATAACTCGTTTGACTGTTTTTGCACCTGGGGTTAAAATAGATAAAAGAGGCTTTATGATTTAAATGCAAAAACTAAAAGCGGCTTTCATAGCGATTTTTCTGATACTTGCCCTGCCTGTTCATAAAAGTTATAGCGAGAATATTTTCAAAACATTCAAATTCGATAAAGAAAACGCATTAAATGAATGGAAAGAGAAAATATTTAAAAATAAAGTATTCTATAATGTCAAACCGAACCAATCCGGAGGATTTTTATCAGCGGAAAGTATAAGGTCCTGCTCCGGCCTGTTTTACAAAATCAGGTTCAATCCTAGAATATATCCCATGATAAGCTGGAAGTGGAAAGTAATAAAATTCCCCAATAAAAATAAAACCAAAAGCTCAGAAGGAGGCTGGCTGGAGAAAGACGATTATTCAGCAAGAGTATATGTTATCTTCCCGAGCATATCTTTTAAAAACACTAAATGCATCGAATATGTATGGGATGAAAACCTGCCCGAAGGAACAATCATGACCAGCCCTTATATGAAAAATATAAAAATTATAGTTATTGAGTCCGGCAAAGAAAATATAAACAATTGGGTACATGAAGAAAGAAACATACCCGAGGATTATATTAATGCTTTCGGGAAAAATCCGCCGCATGTAGGAGCTATAGCATTAATGACAGACGCCGACAATACTCTATCTACTGCCGAAGCATTGTATGCCGAAATCAAAGTGAGGTATAAAAATGAATGAGCCAAAAAACAAAAGGAAGAGATTATTTGCCAATAATCTCCACAAACAAATATTTTTACTTGTAGCGCTGGCAGCATTAGTACCGTTGGTTATTGCAACTGTCTGCCTGTATTATTTAATCTTCGGTATCACTGCAATGGAAGTCGGGATACCTGAAGCTATTGCATACAACATTCTGCCTGCGGCAAGACGAGTAACTATCATATTATTTACTGCTGCACCAGCTGCCATATTGGCCGTATTAGTTATCGCCCACAAGGTAACACATTCCATAGTAGGCCCTTTTGACAGGATAGTTAGAGAATTGGACGAACATTTGGAAGGAAAAGGCAAAGGGCCTATCATCATAAGAAAGACCGATAAATTCTCGCCTTTGGTAGACAGGATAAATAAACTGCTGGCTAAACTTCAATAAAACCGGCTAAAATTCAAGAAACTTCGCGCATCAACGAAGTTGGTGCGCTCAGGACTTTTCCTTACGAAGTTTCAGTGGTTAGGAAAGTTTTATCCAACAGGGATAGACCTTCCTATTCCTT
>CAZLTA010000059.1:0-7438 GCA_964562345.1 uncultured Planctomycetia bacterium | reverse complement strand
AAGTTCGATGCCGCCATAGCGCGGGGGCGGCACGGGGATCCACGGGGGCGCAATAACCGCTATTTTCATGATCTAAATCCTATCTGTTAAAAGTACTAAAAATATCTATGTTTGAACACAATTATACAAAATAAATTAAGAAACGCTTGCCTTTATCACCCATGAGTACTCCTCCTTCTTTCTGTGTTAGCTTTTTCCAGATTAAACGTGTTCTCTGCTCACCTATAACATTATACTTTGCTATATAATGATAGTCAACGCCGCACAAGAAAAACTGATAGCAGCCAAAATCCTAAGGTAGAAAAACAAGGATTGCTTTTATTCTTTTCTCATACTTACGGCCTAAGACGGTTTAGTTCTTTTTTATGCATTCGCCATTGAGGCATGAATTTATCTATATAGGCCGTGTATCGGCTATTATGTTTGCGTTCTAACAGATGTAACATCTCATGAACAACTATATATTCCAGGCAATGTTCCGGTTTTTTAGCCAACTCGAGATTAAGCCAAATACGGCGCGCCTTGACATTGCACGTGCCCCATCTGGTCTTCATCTGCTTAACACCCCAGTCTTTAATATCAACACCCATAATTTTTTGCCATTTCTCAATAAAATCCGGGATCCTACCTTTCAATTGCTTTCGATACCACTCAGTCATGGCCTTTTTTCTGTGTTCTAAATCGCTTCCTTTTCTTACGTAGAGATCGATGTAGGTTTTGTTGCGTATTTCTACTTTTGGAGGAGCGTTATGATAAATCACATTTAGAAGATAACGTTTTCCTTGGAAATAATGGCTTTCACAGCTCAAGTATTCCCTTGATGTTTCTCGCTCTTGTTGTAGAAATTTTGCCTGGTGTTTCTTTATCCATTCTAACTTTGAAATAACAAATATTCTGATTGTTTCCAGATCCATTCTATTAGGAGCTGATATTCTTATTCTGCCTGTAGAAGGATAAATGCCCAGGTGTAGATTCTTGATATCTTTATGAAGTACGTCTACACAAATATTGCCCAGCATTATTTGCTGTGTCTTAATAGCCATTTTGTTGTTTTACGATTGAAAAAAACGCAGCCAGATTCAAAGCTATAAAAAGCATTTCGAGAGTTAAAACTATTTTACTTTAATCCTGACATTCTTGTTTTTATGTGTTTCAATTTGACCGCTCCCCTACGTTATTACTTTCTATTTGGATGTTTTTTAACTAAAAGCGGTAAGGAGATAGTTTCTTGTCTACTATCTATAGCTAAATTCACAGCGTATTCGCCATATTTCTCCAACTTTAAACGTTGAATATTTAATATTAAGTTATGTATTCCAGACATTAGACCATCAGGTATAACTACATTTATTTTTCCTTTTGCTGGCGGAATTATACATTTACCATCTGCATTGACAAAATCTACTTGAATATCGTGAGTGCCTGCTTCCATTTTGGAAAATCTAAGCCGAAGAGCTATAGTACATTGAGGATGAACAGCTGGTATATTTTTTGTGTTAATTGTGTCAAAAACACCAAGAATATTCATTTTTCCTGCATCCGCAGTTGCAGCTTCGCATAAAGCAAATATCTCTACCTGCATATTACATGTCTCCTATTTTTCTATCTCTTTATTTCTCTTCTTCCTAATCTTCGTATGTAGTTGTATTATATTCAGCTGCTTGTATTACTTTTTGGTCTTTCCCCTATCTTTTATAAATCAATAAATTTAATACCATTTTAATTATCCGCGGGCAGTATGTTCCAAGATGGAACATACTGAATCTTTCTGCAACTCTTTATTTTTGAAGATATTACTCAGATGTTTTGTTATTGCAGGCCGCTGAGTATCGAATAATTGGGCGATTTGCTTTTGAGTAAGCCAAACCGTATCCTTATCCAGCCGAACTTCGACCCTATTTTTATATAATAAAATTTCACCCCTATTGTTTCCTTTAGATTTCATATTACTCAAGTTTAATTCATTAAACCGCTGTCTGCAAAGCTGTAATATTCCTGGTCTCCTATTATTATATGGTCTAAGATATTTATTTGTAAAACTTTACCTGCTTGTGTCAATTTTTGAGTAAACTCTTTATCTTCCCGGCTGGGAGCAGGGTCTCCGGAGGGATGGTTATGGACGCAGATTATTGCCGCAGCATATTTCTGGGCTGCTTTCTGAAATATATCTCTGATTACAGGAGATGCTTCGTTTACCGTTCCCTCAACTATTTCAATTATATCCATAATCTTATTCTTGGAATTGAGCAAAACAATCTTGAATATCTCTGTCTTTAAATCACGCATCCGGGGAGTAAAATAACCAACAATATCTTTAGACGATTTTATTTTAGGTTTTTCTTCTATTTTCTCCTCTGCCATTCTGCGTCCTATTTCAATCGCAGATTTAATCTGGGCTATTTTTGCCTCGCCAAGACCTTTAAATTCTTTCCAGTCCCGGATATCGGTATGGCTCATATTGCGGAAGGTTTTGAATTTCTTTAGGATTTGACGGGCTAAATCTATAGCACTTTTGCCCTGGACACCGGAGCGAATAAGAATAGCTAAAAGCTCTGTATTTGATAACCTGTGTTCTCCGTCTTTAAGCAGCTTTTCTCTTGGCCGCTCATCTTTAGGCCAGGATTTAATTCCTGTTTGATTTGACATATTTTCTTGACAATTGCATATTATATGCTAAATTTATATTGTCCTGTTACGGCAGGATAGAACCAAACTTCCCCCGACAAGTTCGGGGGAATTATTTTTTAAGAACCTTTTTCTATGTATTTCTTTAACTTCTTTAAATTCAAGAACTTAGCCTGCCTTATTAGCTCAATAGAAACATGATCTTTAGTGGATACAACTACACATCTTTTATTATATGCTTTCATATATTTAATCAGAGCTTCAAAATCACTATCGCCGGAGAATAAAATTAGAGACTGAAAATCATCTTTTCTGTCTACTACATCTATAGTTAACTCTACGTCTAAACTGCCTTTACGAAAGCCTTCTTCTTTATCTACACCTTTAATGAATTTTACTTTCTTTTTTCTTACAATATAACCGATTATCTCTAGGAAATCTAAGAACTTACGTTGTTCAATATGTTCTGGATCATATGCGGTGTAGTAGTATATGCGAAATAATTCTGAATTTTTTTCAAAATATTGTTTTAATTTAAGAAAATCTATTTTCCATTTTAACTTTCTTTGAGAAAAATAGATATTAGAAGCATCAATAAAAACCGCTGTTTTGCCTTTTACTATCTTTTCAATCATGATTATTTGTTAAAATTTTACTCCTCTACTCATTCTAATTCAACTACTTATATAATAATTCTAACTATTTATCCTTCCCCTCAAAAACTAATATACCCACTCACCTTCTTAAGCCTCTTACCTATATTACCTAAATCCTCTAATCTCCTAACCCTTCCCCCGCTCTTTCTTATATTTAATATACGCCTTACACTTACCTCACCCAATCCCGGTATACGCAATAGCTTAAACTTATCTGCTCTATTTATGTTTACAGGAAAATATTCCGGATGTCTTTCTGCCCATGCCTCTTTAGGGTCCGTTGGAAGCGAGAGGTTTCCTTTCTCATCATATGGGATCTCATCTGCAGAGAAACCGTATTTACGTATCAGCCAGTCCACTTGATAGAGCCTGTGCTCGCGTATTAAGATATCGCTGTTTGAATATGGTGAGTTCTCACCAAATAATGTGCCCTCCCCTAAGCCTCTTTGATAGGCGCTGAAATAGACCCTGTGAAGCCCAAGTCTTTTATAAAGACCCCAGGAGTAATTTACGATGTCTTTATCGGCCTCATTAGATGCACCTACTACAAACTGAGTGGTCTGTTTAACACGGCTATATATAGAGCCTTTTTCTGTAAGGCGGCTTATAAGGCGAATAGGCTCTATAATATCTTTAATATAGTTTTTACTCTTTGAAAGCCCTTTAAAATGATCTTCTCCTGCAGTTTCAATATTTAAAGAGACAGCATTTGCCAGAGATAGCGTTTCACGTATTGCATTCTCAGAGGCACCGGGTATTATCTTTAGGTGGATATAGCCCCGGAAACTGTTTCTTCTAAGCATCCTCCCCACGCGGTTAATATGCTCCATTGTATTGTCAGCTGTACCTATAACCCCGCTGCTTAAGAATAGGCTCTCTACCCTTCTTTTCCTGTAATAGTCCATAAATATCTTAACCAGCTCATTAGGCTCTAATCTGCAGCGCTCAGGGTCGAGGTTAGCCCGTAAGGGGCAGTATTTGCAGTCATTTACGCATTCATTAGAGAGAAGCGTCTTAAACAGATATGTTGTGCTGCCCTGTGGCAGTGTAACAGGATATACCCACCTACCGTCTTCTGAGCGGCTGCGGTGCTCCTCTTTTGCTGTAGCGCAGGCGCAGGCAAGGTCATAGCAGGAGTCCCGGGTTAAAATGGAGAGCTTATTTATAGTATCAAGATTTTTCTTTATAGCAATCATGGCTAAAAGTTACCAAATTATGATAATTTTTATTACTCAACAATTTCAGTACACATCCAAGTCTTCTAAGCGTTTATCGGATATTCCGAAATGGTGCGCAATTTCATGCTGTAAGACGTGTTTTACCTCTTCATTGACATCTAACCCTCTGTCCTCACATTCCCTCTCGATATTCCGTTTGTAGAGGGTGATTTTATCGGGCAGTACGCAGCCGTAATAATGAGTCCTGTTTTTTAGTGGTACGCCCTGGTAAAGCCCCAGCAGTCTTCCTTTTGCGCTTAATCCGAGTTTCTTTGCCTCAGTTATATCGAAATTCTCCTCTATTACGATATCTACGTTCTGGAGCCTGTCTTTGAACTCTTTTGGAAGTTCATCCAGAGCATTGTTAACCAATTTCTCAAATTCATTGCGGGTCATAATTTATCGCGCTCAAATAAATCAGCCATTTGATTAAGTCTTAACCAAACCGTATCCTTTAATTATGCTGTCACAAAGCATCTGGACTATATTGTTATAATCACCTAAATCTGCTTTGCCAAGGGCCATATAATAATTATACCTGTCTTCTATCTGGATAATTGCCGGCGAAAAATCTTTGCTTAAAAGTTGAGTAAGCATAATCAATCTTCCCACTCTGCCGTTGCCGTCAAAAAATGGGTGTATAGCTTCAAACTCATGATGGCTGCGGGCAATATGTCCGAGAGGATCTTTACCGTAATTATTTATGTTTTTAATCAGCTTGCCCATTCTTAAAGGGACATCTTGGGCTGAAGGGAGTTTTATGTCTGTATTTATCAGATTGACATGGCCTGTTCTGTATTTCCCGGGTAAAACATTATTGAAGTTATACATAACAATCTCATGCAGTTTAAAAATATACTTTTCATTTATTTTAAAATTTGTATTTACGCTATCAAGTAAAAACAAAAGCGCATTTCTATGATTTATAGCTTCAAGAACTTCAAATATTTCTTTTCCCCTTACTTTTTTGCCTTCCAGAGCCTGTGCTGTTTCTTTAATGCTCATGCGGCTTCCTTCAATGGCATTGGAATGATAAGTCATCTCCAGTAAAAACTTTTCTTTTAATTTGGTATTGGTTTTAAGCGCCCGGAGAGGATTTTTTAGCTTTCTTTTAAGGCTAATGATAATATCTCTTAAATCAACATACTCTTTAAACATCTGGTCAATATCCCGGGACTGAGACTGATGCGGTTTTACGCCTTTTTCTATCCAGCGGTATACGGTTTTATAGCTTACCTCAAGACGCCTGGCTAATTCAGAACGTGAAATGTCGGTTGCCCGGATAATTTTATCTACTTTTTCTTTGTCGCTTAAAATATGCTCGTTCATATTTCTATAGGACATTTTTTGCTTCATATGTTTAATATTAATATACCATATGTCCTATAGTTGTCAAGGACAATATGCAAAAATGGGATTCCTCAAATTCATTGCGGGTCATAATTTATCTATTCCTCAGCCTTTTAAAAACTTCCCTGATTTCCTGCCAGAAAGGTTTTGTTTTCTTGATTATAATGCGCTGTCTTGATTTTTCAGGTAGATTGTCAAAGAAGTCTTTGACTTTATTATATTCTTCTTTTGGGAGCTCCATTCTCTTGTAGCGGGTTGTTTCATCAATGATAATTTGGTTGTCCTTATATTTGTATTTCCTCTGGATGCGGAAAAAACCGATATCCAGGTCTAAATCATCCGGGATATGTGAGGCGCGGAATCCGGCGGGTATATTATATATAGTTTCATCCTCTTCTAAAGAGTTTATGTTATAAAATATCGGGCGTTTCCTTTCCTTTTGTATAAAATCGCTGTTTCGTCCATAACCTGATATATCTATTATTATTATGCCGTCAATTATAGGATAGGCGCCGGGTTCGTTGAATTTTACATGAGAAGAAACCTGCCCATATTTAGCATCCATCCTCTTAAAGGAATATTCCAGTATATTCTTTTCCGGAGCATGTTGAGCACGCAGGTATTTGTAAAACTTCTCTTTTTCTTCTTTACTCATAGCATTTATCTGAACTCTTGCTTCAATTGAAGTATCTAAGTCCCAGATATTATTGTAGTCTATTATTGCCAAGCCGTCATTTTTTATAGTTATAGTCGTTAGCTTTTTGGTGTAATCTCTTTTCTCGTCAAATACAGGGAAACGATCAAAGGCCCCTCCTGTGTCGTTAATAACAAAAGTATAAGCGCGCTGGTAGGAATAAGGGTATTGGCCGATATCATATCCTTTAAGCAAAGGGTCGATATAAAAGCTGCCTTTAGGATCTTTTACAAGGACTACAACATGATCAAACAGCGTGGGAAACGGCGGGTCATATTGGGGGTCACTTATATCATACTCATTGGCAAAAAGCGCCAGGTTTGTCTCAATTCCCCCGAGCTTTAATAAGGCCAGGCAAAGAAGAGATAAGTCCTTGCAGTCGCCGTATTTGTTCTTAAATACCTCATCTGTAGCGTGAGGCTCTAATCTGTTAATGCCGAATGACATTGACACATACCTGAAATTATCCTGCATATACTCCAGGACAGCGCGCGTTTTATCTTTAATTCCGGAATGGCCTTTAAATATCTGCTCTGTAGCAGCTTTTATCTGTTCGTTTATAACAAGGTTTTCCTGTATTGATGCATAATACCAGTTAGATACATCACTCCATTTTTTTATTGTTGAGAATTCTATTCCGTTTGTTATCAAATCTACGCTTATAGGAGGGAGATAGTTTTCATCGATTTTCTCGCATTTATCCATATTTTCAAGGTTCCAGGAGTATGTTTTTGTAAATTCATCCTCTGTAATTACGGGTTTATAATCCAGATTAAACTCTACGTAATGCATATTAAATTTCTTGGGGTATGTAAAACTGTAGTGCAGTTTTTTAATCGGGTTGGTATCGAAATAAAAATCAGTCCAGAATGCGTCTTTTATAACCGGTTTATCGG
>CAZLTA010000058.1:0-7439 GCA_964562345.1 uncultured Planctomycetia bacterium | reverse complement strand
CTCTTAAAAAGGCCTCTTTGTATTGAATAAGTATATTTAAAATAGACAGCATTATCCGGATATAGCTGGAATCAGCTCTATAGGAAAACTATTCCTGTATTTTGTCTCTTACCCGCCTGAATACAGCCGATTTACTTGCGTTGGTTTTACACAAATTTATCTACTCTACTTTCTTGAATATTTTCATATTTGAACCAATTCTGTGTTCTAAGACAAATTCTCACCAACATCAACATTACCGGAACTTCAATCAACACTCCTATAACTGTTGCCAAAGCTGCACCCGAAGAAAGCCCAAACAACATTGTTGCTGCAGCAATCGCAACCTCAAAGTGATTGCTCGCCCCAATCATAGCTGATGGTGCCGCATCTTCATAACTTAATTTTAATTTCTTTGCCGCCCAGTAAGTGATTGCGAATATTAAACAAGTCTGGATAAAAAGCGGTATCGCAATCCATAAAATTGTCAGCGGTTGAGTAAGAATAACCGCTCCTTTAAAAGAGAACAAAAGAACCAAAGTAAAAAGTAAAGCAATTATTGATACCGGTGACAGCACATGTAAAAACTTTTTATTAAACCATTCAATCCCTTTATGAGATATAATCCATTTTCTTGAAAAATAACCGGCAACAAGCGGCAACGCAACATATATCGCTATGGATAACAACAAAGCCTGCCAAGGAACCGGCATTCTTCCTACTCCAAGTAAAAATCCTCCCAAAACACCGTAAAGCAAAAGCATAGTCAGAGAATTAATAGCAACCATAACCAACGTATGACCATCATTCCCTTTGGAAAGAAATCCCCATACCAAAACCATAGCCGTACAGGGAGCAATGCCGAGAAGAATGCATCCGGCAAAATAACTTCGCCACAAAGGCACTTGGAACATCTTTAGACCCTCATGCATAACAACCATTCCCGCACCATGAATAGACCCTAAAGCCCAATCCGCTCCAGGCGGTAATTTAACAAGATCGACCGCTTCAGCTCCAATCAAACCCTTAAACAAAACACCTAAAAAGAAAAAAGCAATGGCATACATCGTAAAGGGTTTTATTGCCCAGTTTACAAATAGTGTTAACCCAACAGGTTTAGGCGATTTACCAGCTTTTATCACTTCCGCAAAATCAATCTTAACCATTATAGGATACATCATAAAGAAAAGACATATCGCTATCGGAATGGAAACAACCGGAGCGTCATTCACATAAATAGCAAGTCCATCAAGGAAACTTGCCATTTCCGGCGCGATTTTACCGATTAAAATTCCTGCACCAATACAGAGTAACACCCATAACGTCAAATATTTTTCAAAAACCGGCATATTTCTTTCTACTTTTTCACTCATATATTTGCTCCTACATTCTTAAGGTTGAAATAATATAGGCCCAGATATAGTAAATTCCGACAAGAATAAAAATTATTCCTGTTACTTTCCTCATATAAATTTCAAGTCTTGCTATCTTATTAAACCAATGTGCCATTGAATGAATACCTAATGATATTCCGACGGCAAATATGAGAACCGGAAGGCCTGTGCCGATACCGTATATAAAAGGGAATGTAATCCCGAAACTATTGTTCAATGCCAACGGTATTAAACTGCCAAAAAACAGTGCTGCCGAAATCGGGCAGAAAGACAACGCAAAGATCGCTCCCAATACAAACGATCCCAATACACCTAATTCAGCTAACTTGTTTTGCTTCTCACCAGAAAGAGAAAAACCAGAAAAATTCAATTTTAAAATATCTAAAAGGAATAGCCCGACAAGGATAAGAATAGGGCCCAAAATTCTATTCATGTATTTCTGCAGGAAATTGGCAACAGCCGGGACCCCGGCAAGAGACGAAATAATGATCACACCTAAGACAACGTAAGCTGTCATTCTTCCCAGCGTATATGCCAAACCAGACCAGAGAATCATGCGGGGATGATTGATCTTCTTTGAAAGAAATGATACAGCGGCAATATTAGCTGCAAGGGGGCAGGGGCTGATTGAGGTTAATATCCCAAACCATAATGCCGATAACAACGCCATCATAATTCATCTCCCGCTTTTAATACGTCAAGAAAACTTTGAGTTTCTTCTTTGATATACTCATAAAACTCATTCTTGTTTCTCAAATACTGCCAGACCTTATCCAGATTCTTAAACTTAACTTCCTTGCCGTCTTTAACCAAGGACAACACCACCGACTTTGTGTAGAGCTGGTAATCCTGCACAAAATGTGTGTTACCTTCTTTCTCAACATTAACTACCTTAATAACAAGCTGTCCTGAGTCTAATCGTTTTTTAAAATTGTTATTTAAAACCTCTTTTGTATATCGCTCGATTGCCCAGCACGAAGAACAGCGAAAGTTCCCGTGGAAATAATACACTATAACCTTACTGTTTGATGTATTATCAGCAGCAAAAGAGATAGCCGTACTCGCGCTAAGCAGAACAACAGCCAGAAGAATTGGAATTATTCTTTTCAACTTTGCCTCCTGTAATTATTGAAGCTGCTTTTCCAATATTCGCTTTATTGACTTTAGTTTTTCCTTTTTCAAACCCCATATCTTTAAGGTTATGCGCTATTACATTGAATCCGATATGTTCAAGCGTCTTTTTCGCGCATGACACAGGGCATCCGTCAATTGCAACTATCTTTTTAGCCGCTTTCACGGATTCAACCATCCCGGAGATATGCGCGCCCACTCCCGCAAGACAAAACATCTTTGCCTGCCCGCATTGAGAAATCTTGCGTGCTACACGGTCGGATAATTCTCCTACATCAGCCCCGCCTGAGCAGGGAAAAACCAACACACCCGCTTCCTGACACATACAATTATTATCTGCCATAACATTCCTCCTCCTGTTCTGAAATAAGTTTTAAAACCTCGTCTTTACTTAAAACTTTGCCCGCTGATTTGACAATACCATCCATAATTAAAGCGGGTGTTGTCATAACCGCATATTCAGTAATTTTTGCCAAATCTTCAACCTTAACTACTTCTGCCTCTTTACCAGCGCTCTTTAACGCTTCCTGAACATTCGCGTAAAGCTGTTTGCATTTTGGGCATCCCATTCCCAAAATTTCTATCTTCATCCCAAAGCCTCCTTTTTATTTAACCATTATTCCAAAAAGTATACCGCTGATTGTCGCCATAACAACAACCAGGCTTACATAAACAACTGTTTTCCTTGTTCCGATAACACCGCGAATGACCAGCATATTCGGCAGGCTCAATGCCGGCCCGGCCAAAAGAAGCGCAAGAGCAGGGCCTTTGCCCATACCTGCGCCAATAAGGCCCTGTAAAATCGGCACTTCTGTTAAAGTAGCAAAATACATAAACGCCCCGACAACCGAGGCAAAGAAATTAGACAACAATGAATTGCTGCCTACGGCTTTCTCTATTATCCAGGACGGAATCAGCCCTTCATGCCCGGGCCTTCCCAAGAGCAGCCCTGCTACAACCACACCGGCTAAGAGTAAGGGCATAATCTGCTTTGCAAATCCCCATGCTGCACGTGTCCATTCCTGCAGCTCATCTTTTTTAAACCAGCTTATGAGCATAAAGACAAGTGAAATTAAAAACAGCGCAGTTAATATCCATTTTATTTTGAATATAAAAACCCAAAGCCCTGTGTCTTGAACCTGGGGCCTTGCCCAGTTGGCAAAAACAAGAATAGCTGCCATAGAAAAGAAATATAAAGCTGTTTTCCCAAGAGACCTTGATTGCCGTTCTCCCGTCAATTTAAAATCACCATTTGCTATCCTTTCTCGTTCTTCTTTAAGAAAAATAAGATGCATTAACAACCCCACTACTATACTGAATAGTACCGCCCCTATTGTCCTGGCTAAACCAAGCTGCCATCCTAAAATGCGGGCGGTCATAATAATCGCAAGAACATTAATTGCCGGCCCTGAATAAAGAAACGCAACAGCAGGCCCTAAACCTGCCCCTCTCTTATAGATTCCTGAAAAAAGAGGTAAAACGGTACAGGAACAAACAGCAAGAATAGTCCCTGAAACCGATGCAGCAGTATATGCAAGGAATTTATTCGCCTTCGCTCCGAAATATTTAATGACAGATGCCTGGCTGATAAATACTGAAATCGCACCGGCAATAAAGAACGCCGGCAGGAGGCATAAAAGAACATGCTCCCGCGCATACCACCTGACTAAAGCAATAGCTTCAAATACCGGATTTCTAAAAGGTAAAACTTCAACAGGCAGATAAAAACACCCCAGAAACACCACAACCATTAATAAAAATTTCTTCTGCTCTTTCACTTTTTGCTCCTTTCCATTATCTTGCAGCATCCGCCTTCAATTCTAATCGCTTTGATATTGACTAAACCGTCTGCGATTTTTTTCTGCGCCGAGTTTATAATTCTGGAAAACGTAGGCCTTGAGATTTTCATCTTCTTTGCGGCATCTGTCTGTTTAAGCCCTTCCAGACAAGCAAGCCTTACCGCCTCGAACTCATCAAGAGTCAGATATACCCCTTCCAGCTTACTTAACGGCTTACACAGAGGCTTAAAACACCTCTCGCCCGGCTCGCATTTAACCCATCTTGTTTTTTTAGGCCTCATATAATCTCCTAATAGTTATGAACGTATGTTCATAATATACTTTTAATGTTAATCTTGTCAAACAAAAACCATCTGCAATATATTATTTAACGGAGAGAAGATTTAAAGATATCAAAAACTATACTGATTCCAAAAACAGGCGCTATACGTTGAACCTGATTTCTATTATGTCGCCGTCTTCAACGATATAGTCCTTACCTTTAAGGTAAGACTTCCCCGCCTGCTTCAGGCTTGCTTCACTTCCCAAAGAAATAAGGTCATCGTATTTCATTACCTCGGCGCGGATAAACCCCTTCTGTAAATCGCTGTGGATTGCCCCTGCCGCATCAGGCGCTGAGGAACCTGCTCTTATCAGCCACTGCCGCACTTCATCGGGTCCGACAGTAAAAAAAGATATCAGATTGAGCGCTTTTATGCAGAGGCGCGTAAGAACATCTATGGCCGGCTCTTTAATGCCCAGCATTTCCAGAAATTCATCCCTTTCCTGCTTCGTCTCCAGCTTTACGATTTCTGATTCCACCTTCGCGCAAACCTGCATAATATCAATACCCAGAGGCTGGTATTCCTGTTTTAACTGCTCAGTCTGTCCTTCATTATTGAGCTCATCTTCTGAAATATTTAAGACAATTATCATCTTCTTCTTTGTAATAAACGGATAGCTTGCAATAGTCTTTGCTTCCTGCACATCCAGGCTGAGCAGCCGCAGAGGCAAAGCCTTATCCAGATGCTCCTTAAATTTAAGAAGAAGCTCTTTTTCTTTTATTGCCGCTGTATCCTTAGTTTTCTTTAAATTATTATCTATCCTCTCAATCCTCTTTTCGATAAAAAGAAGGTCATTGAGTATAAGTTCGGAATTAACACTTTCTATATCACGCTTGTAATCCACTGAACCGTTTATATGATAGACAGATTCATTCTTAAATACCCTTACTATATGGCAGACAGCATCAAATTCAGCAATATCCTTGAATATATCGCCTTTTTTAATTGTCTCCGGCTCCAGCTTAGGAAGCAATTCAATATCAATTTTCGCCCGGACCTGTTTTTTAGGGCTATACATCCCGGCGAGATTGTCAAACCTAGGGTCTTTTATCTGAGCAAAGCTTTTTATAGTTTTACCTACTGTCAAATCTTTTTCAGAAAACACATATTGAGTAAGCAGCCCGAACAATGTTTTCTTTCCTGTCTGCGGCAAACCGATAATTCCTATTTTCATACCCTCTTACTCTCCTTTTTGTTATACTTATTTACCTTCCGCTCTCTGCTTGCGGTTCACCCGCTTGCGCTCGATTTCACTCAAATACAATTTCCTGAGCCGTATATTCTGGGGAGTAATTTCAACCAACTCATCATCTTTAATGAATTCAAGAGCGAATTCAAGAGTCATCTCCCGCGGAGGTGTAAGCTGAATCGTGTCATCACTTCCTGCAGCACGCATATTGGTTAACTGCTTCCCCCGCAGAGCGTTCACAGTAAGGTCAGCCCCTTTATTATTTACACCTACAATCATCCCCTCATATAATTTATCTCCGGGACTGACAAAAATTTCTCCCCGCGCCTGTAAATTATAAAGCGCATAAGAAACTGCAGGCCCGTCTGTATGAGAAATAAGAACACCACTCTGGCGCGCCGGCATCTCTCCTTTATAGTTCTGATACTCCAGAAAATTCTGATACATAATACCGCTTCCCCGCGTCATCATTAAAAATTCGCCTCTAAAACCAATCAATGCTCTGGAGGCGATAACAAATTCCATGCGTATAGTCCCAAGTGATGTTGTCTTTAGCTCTTTCATTTGTGCCTTACGGACTCCAAGCATCTGCATAACTGTACCCTGATATTCACTATTCACTTCAATAACCACTTCTTCAACCGGCTCAAGAGTTTTCCCGCCCATTTTCTTTAAAATAACATGGGGACGGGAAACTTCCATTTCATATCCTTCGCGACGCATTGTCTCAATCAGTATTTCAAGATGCAGCTCTCCCCGCCCTGAAACTTTAAAACGCTCATCCCCTTCGACTTCTTCAACCTTGATTCCGACATTAATCATAGCTTCATGTTCAAGCCGCTGGCGTATATGGCGCGATGTCAAAAACCGCCCCCCATCTTTACCAGCAAGAGGGCTTGTATTGTGAGAAAAATTCATAGAAATTGTAGGCTCATCAATTTTGACAGCAGGCAGCCCTTTGGGCTTATTAATACAGGCAAGCGTTTCTCCGACTTCAGCATCATCAATTCCGGAAATTGATATAATATCCCCCGCTGTTGCGCTTTCTGATTCAATCCGCTTCAGCCCGCGATATTTCATAATCTTGGTTACCTTACTTTTAGAAATAACCCCGTTCCTTTTTACAAGAGCTACCGCCTCTTGGAGATGGACAGAACCATGGGCAATGCGTCCGATTGCAATACGCCCGAGGTATGAATCGTAATCCAGCATTGTTACCAGCATCTGAAAAGGCAAATCGGGGTCAGCAACCGGCGGCAGCACCCTATGCAGAATTGTCTCTAAAAGAGGTTTTACAGACTCCCTCGGTTCATCGAGGTCAAGAACTGCATAACCATCCTTCCCCGAAGCATACACTATCGGGAAATCAAGCTGTTCATCCGATGCATTCAGCTCGCAGAAAAGGTCAAATGTCATATTAGCAACTTCATCCGGACGGGCATTGGGACGGTCAATCTTATTAATTACAAGAATCGGTTTTAAATGCAGCTGGAGCGACTTCTTTAATACGAATTTCGTCTGCGGCATAGGCCCCTCAACCGCATCAACGAGAAGAAGCACTCCATCCACCATTTTAAGGATGCGTTCCACTTCACTGCCAAAATCAGCATGCCCCGGCGTATCG
>CAZLTA010000057.1:0-7817 GCA_964562345.1 uncultured Planctomycetia bacterium | reverse complement strand
CCCTGCAAAATTCGTAGAATTTAGCAGGACTAGTCCCCGAAATCTTTCAGATTTCAGGGGGTCGGGATAAGCCCGCATTTACGTCATTTATTATATGAAATAAGCGGGCTAACTTTTATCCCGGCTTCCTTCAGCATTTCCTCTGCCAGCTCATCCGGATAACCGTCAGATATAATGATTTCTTTAATCCCTGCATTTATCAGCATCTTGGCGCAAATGATACAGGGCTGGTTGGTACAATAGAGGCTGGCGCCGGCTAAGCTGATTCCATGAAGAGCGGCCTGCAGGAGCGCATTCTGCTCGGCATGCAGACCTCTGCAAAGTTCATGCCTTTCTCCTGAGGGAACATTTAGTTTCTTCCGCAAACAGCCTGTAATTTCACAATGAGTTACGCCAATTGGAGCTCCGTTATAACCCGTGGTCAGAATTCTTCTGTCTTTAACAATAACCGCTCCGACCTTGCGCCTTAAACAAGTAGCGCGCTCTGAAACAAACCGGGCAATCTGCATAAAGTAGGTATCCCAATCCGGCCTCTTACTCATTTCTAATCTCAGGATATAGCGGAAATTTTTGGAGTAATTCTAAAACGCCTTCCTTAACATTGCGAATAACTTCATTATTTCCTTTATTTTTCAAAATCTCATCTATAAACTCCGCTATTAATGCCATTTCTTCTTCCTTCATGCCTCTGGTAGTAACTGCAGGAGAACCGATTCTAATGCCGCTGGTAACAAAAGGAGAAAGAGTATCAAAGGGAATGAGATTTTTATTCACCGTAATATTAGCCTCTTCAAGCCATTTGGAAGCGTCACGGCCCGTAATGCCGTATGTAGAATAGACATCTAAAAGCACAAGGTGGTTATCTGTCCCCCCTGTCATAACGCGGTAACCTTTCTTAAGAAATTCATCAGCCAGCCTGGCAGCATTTTTGACGATTTGCTTCTGATATTCTATAAACTCTTCTTTTCCTGCTTCCTGGAATGCAACTGCCTTAGCAGCTATTATATGCAAAAGCGGCCCGCCCTGGATTCCCGGGAAAACCGCAGAATCTATTTTCTTTGCAAACTCCTTTTTTGTTAAAATCAAACCCCCTCTGGGACCACGCAAGGTTTTATGCGTAGTTGTTGTCACAAATTCAACTCCGGCGTCATTCGGATTGGGATGTAAGCCCGCAATTACCAGCCCGGCAACATGGGCTATATCAGCTAAAATATAAGCATCAACATTCTGAGCTATTTCTTTAAACTTTTTAAAATCAAGCACTCTGGGATACGCGCTGTGCCCTACAATTATTATTTTAGGCTTATGTTTCTGGGCTAAATCTCTGACCTGGTCATAATCTATTAAATGAGTATCAGCATCTACACCGTATTTAACCACATTATAGAGCATGCCTGATATATTCTTGGGATGGCCGTGGGAAAGATGGCCGCCGGAGGCAATATCTAAAGCTAAAATTGTGTCTTGCGGTTTTAAATTCGCAAGATAAACAGCTGTATTGGCCTGAGTCCCTGAATGAGGCTGAACATTGGCATGCTCAGCATTAAACAATTTTTTAGCCCTTTCAATAGCTATTTCCTCGACTTTATCTGCATATTTACACCCGCCGTACCAGCGGGCATTAGGATAACCTTCGGCATATTTATTGGTTAAAACACTGGCTGCAGCTTCCAATACAGGAATGGATACTACATTTTCACTGGCAATAAGTTCCAGGTTATCTCTTAACCTGTTGAGTTCCTGAATTAAATAACCGTAAATTTCAGGGTCAACATTTTTAATCTGCTGATATAGATTTACCTCATTCAAGTTCCTGGATTTTACGAAGCCTTCTTTCATGCCTTCCTCCCTCAAAATTGCTATTAAACCACCCGTCCAGTATATTCTGCACCTCTGAATCGGGTGTAAAGATAGCAGATATTATTAATACATTGGCGTTATTATGCGCCCGCGCCATTTTTGCCATATCAGAATTCAAACATAAAGCCCCCCTGATGCCTTTAAATTTATTGGCTACAATAGACATTCCTATCCCGGTGGCGCAAATTAATACTGCAAAATCCGCTTCTTTCTGAATAACGTATTGAACCGCAGCCTTGCCGAAATCCGGATAGTCACAGGATTCTTTACTGTAAGCACCTGCATCTATTACTTCGATACCCCGCCGGATTAAATCCTGTTTGACTATTTCTTTGCGGTCAATACCCCGGTGATCACTTGCTATTGCTATTTTCATTTTCAATCCTGTCAATGATTTTATTCAGATAGAATGTTAAATCCATCAAAAGTCCCTCATAGACCTCGGAAGGTTTCCCAACAGGGTCAATTATATCCTTTTCTTCTGATTTTGCAAACTCTGTTAATAAAAAAACTTTATTTCCCGCCTCAGGCCAGTCTTTGAGAACTCTGTTTTTATGCCCTTTTTCCATAACCAGAATCAAATCTGCCCAGTTTATAAGCTCTTCGTTCAACGGTTTTGATTTATGCCCAAAAATATCTATTCCAACACGCCTTAAAACATCAATGGCTTCCCTGCTTGCTCCCATTCCTGAGAAAGCCGTTACTCCGCAGCTATCTACATCAATATTTAAATTTTTCTCTTGGGCCGCTTTTTTTAAAAGTGCAGCAGCCATCGGGCTGCGGCAGCTGTTGCCTGTGCAGACAAACAACACTTTCATCCGGAACCCTTTAATCTTTTTTTTACTTCTTCGGTTACGAAGGGCGGCCCAGCCCTTAAAATCTCAACGGGGTTTAAGCTCAACTCAAGGACTAAAGACGGCACACAAAAAACAGGAGACCCGCCGTCTACAATGAGGTCAACTGCCCCCCAGAGATAATCTATTGCTTCCTGAGCACCTCTGGCAGGGATTTGATAAGAAAGATTGGCGCTGGAAAGCCCGATTGGTTTTGAAAAAGCATAAACCACCTGCCGGGTAATATTATCGGCAGGCATTCTGAATCCCAGCTTACCTCTGCCTTTAACTGCCATGACAACTGTAATAGGGCCGGGCATGAGATCTTCAATTAAGGAAAAATTTCTCCGGGATTCTTCCTCAATATCGTAATTACTAAGCCAGTTTGAATCGGGAATACATACAGTATATGGTTTTGCATCACGTTCTTTCTTAACGGCTCCAATTTTATTTAAAGCAATATCCGACTCCAGATCAAATCCGATTCCATAAACTGTTTCCGTAGGTAAAACAACAAGCCCGCCGTTAGAAAGTGCTTCGACTACACGATTTATTCTTTCTTCCTCAGGAGAGCCGGGAGATATTTTTAAATACTCTGTTTTCATGAGAACATATTGCTGATTTTCTCATCTTTCAATAGAACAGTTTTTCTCATATTTTCTTTATATCTTAAGAGTTTCTTCCTGACTTTTTCATTATAAAGCGCAATGATTTCAAGGCTGAACAAAACCGCATTCTTTACACCCGGCTCACCGATACTCATTGCTGCAACCGGAACCCCCGGAGGCATCTGAAGTATTGAAACAAAAGAATCCACGCCTTTCAATGTTTTAGAAGGAAGAGGCACTCCCACAACCGGTAAAGCAGTAAATGACGCTATAACACCCGGCAAATGCGCAGCCATGCCGCAGCAGGCAATTATAACTTTGACGCCTCTTTTTGAAGCACCCCGCGCAAATTTCCTCACTTCTTCAGGGGACCTGTGCGCAGAAAGAACTCTTACTTCAAACTTAACTCCGAAAGAATTTAAAATTTCTATCCCCGGTTTAAGCAGCGGCAGGTCTGAATCGCTGCCCATAACAATACTGACTAAAGGATTTTTCATTCCATAACCTCCTTTCGCAGCGCTTTATCGGATATGTCCTTTCTATAATACATGTTATCAAAATTGATTAAATCCGCCGCTTCATATGCTTTGCCCTTTGCCTCTTTTATATCCTTACCCAAAGCTGTAACATTTAAAACCCTGCCTCCTGCAGTAACATAAAACTCCTCCGGGCTTGGAGAAACTTTTTTAGTCCCGGCGTGAAAAACAACAACATCTTTTAATTCTTTCACCTTATTGAGCCCGAAAATCCTTTTGCCTTTTTCATAACTTCCGGGATAACCGCCTGAGGCAAGTACAACAGTAACACAGCTTGTTTTATGCCACTCTATTTCAAAACACTCCAGCCTTCCTTCCAAAGCTGCGATTATAACTTCAACCAGGTCTGATTTCATCCTCGGCAATACAGCCTGGGTTTCGGGATCCCCGAATCTGACATTGAATTCCAGAACAAAAGGCTCCTTTTCAACTATCATAATGCCTGCATATAAAACTCCTTTAAACGGAATACCCTTTGCATTCATCCCCTTTATTACCGGGTAAAGCACTTTTTCTATTGTTTTTTCAAAAACTTCACCTTCAGCAGACGGAGCAGGCGAATAAGCGCCCATGCCTCCGGTATTAGGGCCTTTATCACCGTCATAAATCTGTTTATGGTCCTGAGAAGAAGCAAGTGCTGTTAAATTTTCACCGTCTGAGATTGCAATTATAGAAGCCTCTTCTCCGGAAAGAAATTCTTCGATTATGACAGAATCGCCGGCTGAACCGAAAGATTTTTCCTTCATTATCTTATCCAGCGCGTCAATTGCAGCGTCTAAATCGTCAACAACAAAAACGCCTTTACCCCCGCAGAGGCCGTCTGCTTTGACAACTAAGGGGAAGTTTTTTGTTTCTATATATTCCCTGGCTTTATAATAATCGCTAAATACTTCAAACTCCGCTGTCGGAATATTAAATTCCTTCATGAACTGCTTGGCAAAAACTTTACTCCCTTCCAGCTGCGCGGCTTTTTGAGAAGGCCCAAAAATTTTAAGTCCTCTTTTATCAAATAAATCAACAATCCCGCCAGCCAAAGGCGCCTCAGGACCGGCAATTGTTAAATCGATTTTATTTTGTTTGACAAAATCAGCTATTTTTTCTAAATCGCCAACCCCAATATTGACTACTTCTGCCAATTCTGAAATGCCGCCATTACCGGGCAGTGCAAAAATCTTATCTACCCTACTTGAAGAGCTTAGCTTCCATATCAAAGCATGCTCCCGTCCGCCGGAACCAATAACTAAAATCTTCATAACTTAACCGCTAAATTATTTTGACCCTGCCTTTACCCTTCTCGACTCTCCCTATCAAATAGGCCTTCCTACCCCGGGATTTATACAATCCGGAAAGTTTTAACCATTCATTGTCAGCAATTATTAAAACAAAGCCTATACCCATATTAAATGTCCTATACATTTTCTCATCATCAATCCGGGCACGCCGCTGTATTTCTTTGAAAATATTCGCCGGGCGCCATGATTTCTTATCTATCACAACATCGCAATCAGCAGGAAGAACCCTTGCGATATTATCGTAAAATCCGCCTCCTGTAATATGAGCCATGCCTTTAATTTTTATGTTTTTGCTAAGCAGTTCCTGCACCTCTGTTACATAAATTTTGGTTGGTTTAAGTAAAGATGATTTCCATTTGTTTTTTACTTCTTTGATACTAAAAACCTTTCTTATTAAAGAATACCCGTTACTGTGAGGCCCGCTGGAAGGAAGGCCTATTACTGCATCACCTTTGCATATCTTTTTTCCGGTTATTATTTTATCTTTATCAATAACTCCTACCGAAAATCCCGCCAGGTCAAACTCACCCTTTTTATAAAAACCGGGAAGCTCTGCAGTTTCACCGCCTATCAGGCTCATTCCCGAATCGCAGCATCCCTTAACTATGCCTTTGATTAACTCCGTACCAACAGAAATATTCAGCTTAGAGACAGCAAAATAATCCAGGAAAAACAGAGGCACAGCGCCGGATGTAATAATATCATTGACGTTCATAGCAACCAGATCATACCCTGCAACAGAGTATTTTCTAGCCGCAATGCAAAGCTTGATTTTTGTGCCCACACCGTCCGTAGAAGATACTAAAACAGGGTGTTTATAGTTCTTAAATTTCTTAATGCTGAAAAATCCGGCGAAAGGGCCGATATCCGACAAAACTTCTTTTGATTTAGTTTTTCCTGCAAGCGGAGTAATCTTTTTAACAAAAAGATTGGCTTTATCAATATCAACGCCGGCTTTTCTATAATCTATCATGAGGCCCCTTTGTTTATTAATTTACAGTTTGAATCTTTTATAAATATAGTTTATGTTTTTGAGGTAGGAATCTATGTTAAAAGCGCGGTTTATTTCCTGAAGAGTTAAATATTCCCTTATATTTCTGTTTTCTGAAACAAGTTTTTTAAAATCAAGTTCCCCCTGATATGATTTGAGTGCCTCATGCTGAATCAAATCATAGGCCTCGGAGCGCGAGAGGCCTTTATCAACCAGATAAATCATGAGCTTGCCGGATGCAAATAGTCCTTTTTTAAGCCAGAGGTTATTCTCCGCTGCCTCTTTATTAACATTCAAACCTTTGACTATCTTCGTTATTATATTAAACATATAATCCAAAAGAATAAAAGCATCGGGTAGAATTATTCTCTCAACCGATGAGTGGGAAATATCCCTTTCATGCCAGAGTGAAATATTTTCAATGGCCGGAATTAAATAACTCCGTAACACCCGCGCCAGTCCCGATATCCTTTCACAAAGAATAGGATTCCTCTTATGGGGCATAGCTGAGGAACCCTTTTGATTTCTGCCGAAAGGCTCCTGTACTTCATTTACTTCGGTTCTCTGCAAATGCCTTATTTCAATTGCAAACCGTTCTAAAGATGCCGCGATTAATGCCAGCGTTGAGAATAAACTTGCCAGTCTGTCTCGGGGTATAACCTGAGTAGATACAGGCTCCGGCTGCATCTTAAGTTTCCGGGAGACTTTTGCCTCCACATCAGGAGGCATATTTGCATAAGTTCCTACTGCACCGGAAATTGCGATAAAAGACACTTCTTCTTTTGCTCTTTTAAGACGCTCCTGATTTCTTAAGCCTTCAGAATAAAACGAAAGGAATTTCAAACCCAGTGTTGTAGGTTCTGCATGAATACCGTGGCTCCTTCCGATGACAGCAAGATTTTTGTATTTTTTAGCTTTTTCTCTGACTGCTTTAAGGTAGCCTGATAAATCTTCCTCAATTATTTTTATCGCATCCCTCAACTGCAGGGCTAAAGCCGTATCCAGAACATCTGAGGAAGTAAGGCCTTTATGGATATATTCTGCACCCTTGCCGATATTTTCTTCCAGGTTTTTAAGAAAAGCTATTAAATCATGATTGGTCTGTTTTTCTATCTCATTAATTCTTCTAACATCAAACTTTGCTTTTCTTTTTATTGTTTGAAACTGTGTCTTTGAAACAGGAACTTTTCCCCCATCTACCAAAACCTCAAGTACAGCAAGCTCAACATCCAAAAGATACCTGAATCTGGCCTCGTTCCTCCAGATTTCACTCATTCCAGGCAAGCTATATCGTTCTATCATGGGGAAATTCTTACACAATAAGGTATTTTTGTCAATTCTGGATTACCTTTCTTTTTAAAACAGCTACGCCAAACTCCTTTGAAGTAAAAGGCATCGGGCCGAACTGCTTGATAACTTCGTAATGTTCATTTATCCAGGAGAAAATCTTCTTGCCGTAATCAACGCCGAAAAATGGATAGCCGTATTCAGCCGTAGTCCTGTGGACTATAACAAAATAATCTATGTTGTATCTGTTTAATTCCGCTATTATATTGCCTTCACCGATTCTTATACAAACAGGCGGTACAAAAGAATAATACCTGGAAGGATTCTTTCTTGAGGTAAAGAGGTTTATCCCTACCCCTTCAGGCACAACGACAACAGCAGCATCATCAGGCACATTATTTCTGATATAT
>CAZLTA010000056.1:0-7873 GCA_964562345.1 uncultured Planctomycetia bacterium | reverse complement strand
TGTTATCTTAAAAATTACAGAAACCCAGACCAGGGATGGTCTGGATACAATAAAAAGGGCTGTGAAACAGCCCCGGGGGAGTTATGAAAGCGAAAATTTTAATTATTTGTTTGATGTTTTACTCATTTTTGTTCTGCTCCTATTCAGTTGTTGAATTTGGAGTTGAGCAGCAGCTATTTCTGGATGGGCATCATTTCCTGTCGGTAATTATGATAGATGATGTGTGCGCCATCAGAGCGCACCCTGGAAATGATATCAATGGCTGGGGCAGTACTTTATATTTACAAGCTTTTTTACCCGGAGCTATATTAGGGCATACTGTCCTGAATGATATAGAAGCTTTGACCGAGGGTGTGACAATGTCATTTACGGGTTTGATATCTTATGGAAGCACTGGTAACTGGGGAGAATGGAATTCTGAACTATTTTTCTCTTATGCTGCTTCCCAGAAAGTTGTAAATGGCAGCGGCACATACAATATTCAATTATCTGAGCCACTTTCAGGTGTAAGCGGGGACTTGAATTTAGTAAAAATAGCCAGTAACTACCTGCACGATGTACCCCTGCTCGATCCACCATATTTTGGCGATACAGGTGATATGCAATATGCTGATGTCAATGGAGCGGGAGCTGGATTCCCATTCACCTGGAACCCGGTGGAAAATCCGGGATATTTCCCTGACTATGCAACTGATTCTCTTTCCATAGATGTATCCGGGCAATACAACAATGTTGACACTTCTGATTCTACCGGTATCTCTATTGAACCTGCCTGGAAGCCTTCACTGAAATTTACTCTTGATGCCAGCGACTCAGCAGAAATGATTTTCGGAGCAATCTATGACCTGGAGCATGCAACAGATTTCTGGTCGGATAATATCGGGATCACTCCCTTAATCCTCCATGATACGGAGCAGACAGAATTCAATTTTGCTGTTAACTTTGAATCAACCACTGATGAGCCAGAGGTTTCAGTGACAGAAGATATTGAAAGCGATCAAATAGAATTCACAATATTCCCGAACCCTTTTATATTATCCGGTAAGAATGCCAGAAATGACCTGACAATACACATTAACTTTTTTGACCGCAACCCACAGGAGAATGTATTGCTGGGGATTTATAATATTAAAGGTCAGGCAATAAAAGACAGTATCACCCTCGATCCCTCGGAAAATGAATTCATAATAAACAGTGACTGTTTTCAGCAGCCAGGCATTTATTTTATCCAACTCAAGACATCAGAGATAAAGGTGGTTAGAAAGTTAACAGTGCTCAGATAATCGGAAAACAGAAAGATGTCGAACTGCTAAGGGCACAAAAAACTACATTATTCTCTTTTTTTAAATAAAGTAAGGCGATACTAAACCTGAACTTTATTCTTGACAGACATTATAAAAAAATACCTTTAAGTTTAAGAGAATAGATAAGGGTGAAGCCCACAAAATTTGCGTAAAATTGGAAGATTAATTATTATCATCAGTGGGATTCTGATTTTTGCAGTAGAATTTAAAAAAAAGTTTCAGCTTTATGGTTAAAGTCAAAGACTTGGAAGTTTTAGTTTAATCTATTAGAGATATTAAGGATAATAAAATGAAGGAGAGGAACATGGGAAGGAAAAAAACACATCAAATCCTTGTCACAGGAGATGTTACTCTTGATAAAAATATTTGTAAAGGTAACCGACAATCACCGGAAAATAAAGAATATGGTACAAAAATTTATAAACAATATGGTGGAGCATATATTATTTATGAGATATTATCAAAAATGACCGAGACATTAAACTCAGAAATTGAAGAAATTAGTAAAAGAATAATAATTAATGATGCAGCAGAAGAGAATTCAGATAAGAAAAAGCAATTAAATGAATTAAAGAATACTTATATAAAGAAACGAGAAAATTGGGAAATAAAAAAAGTTAATTTCGGATTAAAGAATAAGATATTTAATTGGAAATATATCCCGAAGAGTTTAGTTACTTACGCTACCTGGCAGTATGAAAATTATGCAGTGCCTGTAGAATTTGCGCCAAAATTACCAAAAGAGATCAAAGCCTGGAAGGTTTTGTCTCCTATGGGATTTGGAACTGATTTAGAAGAAGATAAGAAAAAAGAAATTAAAATTGAAAATCTTTATAATGAACATAGAGCATCTATAAAGTTTGACAATGGTCTTAATAAATTGTTGATTTTTGATGATAGCGGCAATAATTTTCGTAGAGATGAAAAAGCCTGGAAATTATATTTGGATGAGTTTCAAGAGAAACAAGAAGTCTATAAAAATATGATCATTCTTAAGACAGCATATCCATTAACTCGGGGAAAACTATTTAATGAATTGACTAATAAATTTAATGATCAGTTGATGATAATTACATCCATTGATGAAATCAGGAAAGAAGACGTCCTTATCTCGAAAGGCATATCCTGGGAACAGACAGCACTTGATCTGGTGGAAGAACTTAAGAAGGGGGACAGAATACATAAATTACTGAATTGCAGATTTTTAGTAATTAATTTCAATTCCGAGGGTGCTCTTTATCTTCAGATGAAAAATAACAAAATCTGGGAATGCAGGCTTATTTTTGATCCCGAATATCTTGAAGGAGAATGGAGAAAGATCAATAAATTAGAAGGATCAGTGATTGGTATTAATGACGTTTTTACCTCAGGTATAGCTTATGGGATATTGATAGAAAAGGATTTAGAGAAAATAAAGTTAGAGAAAACTATCAATAGAAGCCTTTCGGTTATTAAATTATATGAATTAATTGGGCATGGCTCTGACGAAACAAAAGCAGGTTTTCCCTTTAAACAGTTATGCCTTGAAATTATTGAGCCAACCTTGACTTATGCCTCTGCTTTCGTACCAATTCCGGATGATGAGAACATATTATGTAATTGTGATAACGATTCCCATTGGACAATTCTGGAAGGTAATTACTGGGAAGAAAGAAAGGATTTTAATCCGAAACCATTATATGACACTGGCTGCCGATATGCTTTATTAGGTGAAGGAGAATTAGCCAATGCACCTATTCTCAGGATAAAGGATTTTGTCACTTATGACCGCTGGGAAATCGAAGCCCTAAGAAATATCACGAATCTGATTGATGATTATATAAGCAACAATAAAACAAACAAACCTCTATCTCTGGGAGTATTTGGATCACCTGGTTCTGGTAAATCTTTTGCAGTAAAAAACATTGCTAAATCTAAGAAATTAGAGTTTTTAGAATTCAATCTCTCACAATTTGTAGATGTTCATGAATTGGAGGGAGCTTTTCATCGTGTTCGGGATATAGTACTCGAAGGCAATACCCCCGTGGTTTTCTGGGATGAATTTGATTCTCAGGAATACAGATGGCTGCAATATTTACTTGCACCTATGCAGGATGGGAAATTTCAGGAAGGGCGGATAACTCATCCTATTGGGAAATGCATCTTTGTTTTTGCAGGAGCAACCAGCTACACTTTTGAATCTTTTGGTGTTAAGCAACCAGTATATCCTGATCCGAAAGATCCGTTTTTTGATGAGAAGAAAATTAAGTATGAATTCGATTTGAAAGGGCATAATGATTTTATTTTGAAGAAAGGACCAGATTTTACAAGCCGACTTAGTGGATATTTGAATGTAAAAGGACCTAATGAAACAGATATTTGTGATCAGAATGTTAAAGTTGTAAAACATGACCTTTTCTTTCCAATCAGAAGGGCTTTATTCATCAGGAATATTCTGGGTTTAAAGCCAATGCAAGAATTAAACATGGACTTTGGTCTCATCAACGCATTGATTAAAACAGAGAGCTATAAATTTGGTTCAAGGTCATTACAGCAAATACTATCATACTTAAGAGCTATTAAAAGCGACAGATATCAAAGATCTAGTTTACCAGCTTGTAATATTTTGAAAATGGCTGTAGATTATAATAATTTCATTAAAAAACTTAATGAAGGTATTTTTTATCGATTCAAGTCTTATTCTATAGCTCCTGAGATACATAATAACTGGAAAACAGTAGGCAGTGTCGATAGTGATTATAGAAGAGAATATAATCATTTGACTGCCCACTTGAAAGATGAGAATATCGCTGCTGCAAATAGAATTCCTGATATTTTGAAAGCGGCAGGATGTAAAATTACAATGAACTGTGACGCTGGTGTCATTAAATTTAATAAAGATATATTATTAAATGGGATAGACACTAATAATAAATCTTTAAAAGAGATCATAAAAAAGACCCTGAAAATAGAAGACATTATGAAAGAAACTAACGTAGTGAAAAAAAATTGTATGAGAATAGAAGCTTTAAATAAATTTAAAGACGACTTTGCATTAGTTTATAAACTCGCTGTAATTGAGCACAAGAGCTGTGTAAAAGTGAAAACCCTTTGTGGATGGAAGAATGTAGAATCCAAGGAAGAAAGGAATGATGACAGAAAACTCCATTATGATTTGAAAAATTTTGATGACTTATCAGCAGAAGAATTTTATAAAGATATTGATTCAATATGTAATATTGAGGATAATCTAAAAAAGGTCGGTCTTTATATTAAGGAAATGATTCATAGGGTACTTCTTATAGAAATTAGTAAAAAAAGTGGCAAGGCATCTTGGCAAAATTATGATAGAAAGGATTTCATTGCCAAGAAATTAGGGAAAGATGAATTAGAAAAGGAGAATATTAATTCCGTAATTCAGATTGGGGATGATAATTACTTAATTGAAGGATTTAATATCAGAAAAGAGGAAAGAATTTTTAATACTGATTATGAGATTAAAAATCATCCCGAAAATGGGGAGGATGTAATTTTCAAACCAAAATTTGATAAAGTTCAGGCTGTGAAAATTGATAAGGACTTTATTGTAGAGCATCCTATAATGGGTATATTAAAAGGTAAAAGTGGGGATTATCTAGTAAAGAGCGATCAAGATGTGGAACAAACTTTTCCAGAAGTCTGGATAGTTCATAGAGATTTCTTTGATGCAACTATAAAAAACAAAAGAGAATAGTAGATGGATATAAATAAATTTAGTCTTCTGGAAGAAGTTAATAAATCTAATGCCTGGAAGCATTATAAGAAAACTAAGCCATTATGGGCGAAGAAGTTGAAAAAAGCGGAGATTGTGAAAACTCTGGAAGGAGAGTTAAAATATAATAAAGGTGATTATCTCTGTAAGGGACAATCAGGTGATATCTTGGGACAAAAGGAAGAATCATTGTTTAATAAATATGATCCTGACCTAAGTTCTAAACCTGATAAAGATGGCTGGCAAAAATATTTACCCAAACCAGATGCCAGCGGTGTGATGGCTGCTCAGGTTGATCACGAATTCTCGTTCAAACATCTTTCCTGGGGTACATTCTGCGGTAATGCTGGAGATTACCTTGTGAAAAGCTATGATGACAAAGACACAGAATTCCCGGAAGATGTCTGGATAGTTAAAAAGGATATCTTTAATGCTACTTATGAAAAGTATGAATATTAAGTTAATTAGTAGATGAAAATCCAGATAGTATCTGAATTGTATTTTGAGTTTCATACTAACAGTGAAGGGCAATTGAATAATCCTTTGAAAGCTAAGTGCAAGATTTTATTGCTGGCAGGAGATACTTTTCTGGATAAAATTATCAATAAAAACTTAAGAGAAAAACCGGAAGATGATTATTATGGAACTCAAAGAAAAGAAGAAAATATACTGAGAGGATGAACTATGAGTAATAAGTATCAAATTTTAGTGTTAGGTGATGCTTCAGTGGATCGGCACATTATCAAAGACAATGAATCCGATACAAAACCTTTAACATGGCAGAATCCAGGAGGATATATTGTTGAAAACCAGGGAGGATCATGGCTATTGTGTAATTTATTTAATAATCTTTTAAATTGCGATGTTATTTCAAAAGATTATTATCAAGAAGAGAATCCCAATTATCCCGAATTAAGTAAGTTGACTAATATATCAGAGACTCTTACGATATGTTCACCATTTCCACAAGATTCTAAGTCAAAAGAAGCTGTTTTCCGGATTGATAATTTATGTGTTTTTCGTCCAATACAAATCCCTTCTCCGATTAAGGGGAAATTTAAAAAAGATATATATCCCCATGTAGTTGTAATTGATGACTCTGGACATGGCATTCGAAAACAGGAATCAGAGGTTGTGGAGCTTTTATCATCAATTTCTGATAAATCAGATATAGAAATTCCCTGGATTATTCTGAAAGTAGCCTACCCAATATTAGAAAATTCTTTACTTATTGAACTTTCGAAGAAATGGGGAAGTAAACTTATTGTAATAGCCCCAATAAATGACCTCAGACAAAACAAACTTCAAATCTCAAGAGGATTGTCTTGGGAAAGAACAGCACAAGACCTGTCCTGGGAGTTTCATTACAATCCACGTATGCAGATGTTTTCAAATATTCATAGTTTGATTGTACCTGTCGGTCTTTCAGGAGTATGGTTTTCCGAATGCGAATTGTCTGGGAAAAATGGTACTATCGCTTCAAGAACGAAATTGAGACTCGTATTTGATCCTTCATGTATTGAAGGTGACTGGGAAAAGGAAAGACCGGGATTGCTGCTTGGTTATACTAGTTGTTTAACTTTATCTGTTGTGAATGAACTTATTAATAAAGCTCAACCAGATCTGAAACTGGCTTCTCAAGGCGGTTTATCTGTAATGCGTGCTCTTCATGTGAATGGATATAAAATTGACAAGGAGAATGGAAAGATAGCGCTTCCAATTGAACAGATGAGGGAAGCTCTAGAAGATGTTAAAGATTTCCCCGATGTTATAGTTCCACTTGGATATAGACATTATAGTGTTCCTACAAGAGGAAATACGAAATTTCCTTTTCCACCCCAATGGTCAATTCTGAAAGAATCAGTAGGTTCTTCATCAAAATTATTTGACCTTGGAAGGAAAATTGTAAAATACGGCACTATTAAAAGCCTCGCTGGGAAAGTACCATTTACACGAATAGGTGATTTAATAACTGTTGACAGAAATGAAATAGAAGGATTTCGTATGATATACGATCTAATGATGGATTATTGTAGAAACCAGGCTCTTCACAAACCTTTATCATTTGCTGTATTTGGACCTCCTGGATCGGGGAAATCTTTTGGGATTGCTCAAGTGGCAAGAGCTGTTGCTGGAGATAAAATTAAGGAAATCACTTTCAATGTAACACAATTCATTAATTATGAAGACTTAATTAATGCCTTTCATATGGTTAGAGATATAGGTTTATCAGGAAAGATACCATTTGTCTTTTGGGATGAATTTGATTCTGATAATTTAAATTGGCTCAAGGCTTTTCTATCACCTATGCAGGATGGAGAATTTACTCAAGGACAAATTAAGCATCCTATTGGTCGTGCTATATTTATCTTTGCAGGAGGAATAGCAAAGACATTAGATGATATTGGATCGGGTTTGCTAATTGATGAACGAAAGATGGCTAAAATACCTGATTTCATAAGTCGGTTAAGAGGTTGTATAAATATAATGGGAATCAATCGAGTTAACAGAAATCACAAAGAAATCAATGATTGTGATCCAGAACATGTGATACGTCGGGCTATAGTGCTACGTTCAATACTTGAACGCAAACGAAAAGACATAATTGATTGTGAAGGAGTGGCAGAAATTGATGATGGATTACTTAAAACTTTTTTATCAGTTTGGGCATACAAACATGGTAATCGTTCCCTTGAGTCAATAGTTGAATTGTGCCATATTGATAATTTAAGATCTCTTAATCGCTCTTCTATCCCACCTCAGGAAGTCCTTTCATTACATGTTGAATCAATTGAATTCATGGGTTTGATAACCGCTGATGTTGAATTCCAAGGAGATG
>CAZLTA010000055.1:6893-7895 GCA_964562345.1 uncultured Planctomycetia bacterium | reverse complement strand
AAGAAGGCCAGTTAATTTATATTCCCAAAGCAGGGCCTAAAGAGAGGGAATCTGATTATATCTGGCCGGTTGAGGGGAATGTGATTTCTTCTTATGGAAGTTCTACTTCCAAAGGTGCCAATAGAGGTATCGATATCCGTGTCAATGCCGGTTTGACAGTTAAAGCTGCCAGAAGCGGTGTGGTATGTTATGCCGGTGAAGATGTAAAAGGATACGGGAAAATAGTCATAATAGACCACGGTAATGATATCTACACTCTTTACGCCTATAACGAAACTCTTCTGGCTGCTAAAGGTGATTTTATCGCTCAGGGTGATAACATTGCTGTCTTGCCGAAAGGCAGCCCTGTATTGCATTTTGAAATAAGGCAGAAACATAAAACATTGAATCCCTCGGATTTTTTATAAAACATTATTAAAATGATAAAAATTGGACCTGTAAATTTAGAAAAGTTTTTAGGCAGGATATCAGAGCTCAGGAGGCTTGATAAAATAAAATCCGATTATGTAAAAGGGTACAGAAGAAATCTGGCTGTTATCGGCCCCTGGGGTATCGGCAAAACTTCACTGCTTCTTAAATATATTCATCAGGGGCTGAAAGAGGAGTTATTTCCTGTTTATCTCAATCTTGAGGAAGGGTTTTTAAAAGAAAGTTTTTTCGGTTTTTTACTTTTTTCCCTGCGCATATTTTCTGAGACAAAAGGCTCCTCTTTTACCAGTGTTATTGATGCGGGCAAGGTAATAGAAGAAGAATTTCCGTTTCTCGGAGCATTGGTCCGCAATATAGAACTGGGACAGAAGAGCGGTAATTATGAAATGATCTGGAAGGCGATTTTTAAAATACCTAAAGTTATCAAAAATAGATTTAACAAAAATTGTTTTTTTGTTATCGATGAGTTTTTCGGTTTTGACAAGTGTAAGACAGCATCCTGGCCCCAGCTTTTGAGAGAACATATTATGCTGGATGAGTATATTCTCTTTGTCCTGATGAGTTCTGATACGG
>CAZLTA010000055.1:0-6883 GCA_964562345.1 uncultured Planctomycetia bacterium | reverse complement strand
GGAAAATTTGCTTAATTCGGAACTTTCTCTGTTGTTCGGCAATTTCGAAATTATAGAACTAAGCAGATTTTCCTATAATGAGTCTTTAGAATTTGCAAAAGAGCGCATGAAAGGAATTAAAAAAGAAGATAAAGTTTTAGATGCACTTATATTTCTTACCCAGGGTATGCCGTTGTACCTGGACCTTTTAACTAATTGGATAAGTGATAATCTTTCTGCTTTAAACTGGGAAGGTCTTGTGCTGGCGTTGAGGGAGAATGTGCTGGATAACAAAGGCTTCTTTTACAGGTATTTCCAGGAAAAATTAAGCTTAAGTCCCGGCATAGAGAGATTTCAGGAATTTCTGCCGTTTATAATGGAAGTTGCCTGGGGTAATACAAAGAAAAAAGATCTAAAGGAGAAGAATCTGGCTTATGCAGCATATAATTATTCCATGAATGGGTTTTTGGAAAAGAACGGCAGTTTTTACAGGATTAAAGATTCTCTTTTCAGAATCTGGCTGCTTTATGCTTATAAACCGGATTTAATGGGATTAAAGCTGGATTCAGAAGACAGGATGAATCTGGTTTCTGAAGAGATAAAAAGGGTGAATAATAACCTCAGTAATTTTAGATTACGGTGTTTGAAAGACGGTATAGAAGATATCATTCAGAATCTGTTTCTAAGATTCGAAAATGAATTCATAGAATTTGAAGGAAGAAGAAAACTCCTACCCGGGTTTTCTGTAATTGAGAAAAAACTGGATGGTGAAAAATACCTGGTTTTGGAGGGTAAAAAAATTAAAGGCGGAAAATGGCTGATTGTATTATTTACCTCAGAAGTAGACGAACTTTGCGTTTATAAATTGCTTTCGGATTTTAAGGGCGGTTTAGGTCGTTATACTCAGAAACTGGGCATTTTAATTTCAGATATAGACGATAACACTAAAAGCGTATTAAAAGCGAAAGGCTTCTGGATATGGGATTCTGTGTTTTTAAGCAAGTTATTGGAGTTTTACGGGGCTTCGGGAACTTTCAATGCTGAGCATCTGGAGTAAGTTCTTAATTCATTCTCTGGGCCTGTTTTTTTTCGGATATTTCTCCTCAAGGTATGCTGTTATTATTGCAAAAAGAAGCCGCATATCAGAAGGTTTTATGGGGGTTTTCTTTCTGGCCATTGCCACTTCTGCTCCTGAAATAATTACTTCCGGCGTTGCTGTTGGGGGGAGGTTTTTTGACCTTGCGATAGGCGATATCTGCGGTTCTCTTCTGGTGAATTTGTTTATACTGATAGCTTTGAATCTTTTTATCAGAAAGAGTTTTTTAAAAAAAGAGTTTTTATCGGGCAATCTGTTCCTGGTATTTTTACTGCAATTCATCCTGTTGGCTGCGATTTTTATGCGGAGTAGTTTTAATTTTAAAATGGGGTTTTTAAATTTTGGTTTTGAAAATTTTCTGATTATTTTTCTCTATTTTCTTTTTTTAAAGAGAGAAAATTCACTTGCTCAAAAACATAATGCTTCAATAAGTAGGAGGCGGGTAAAATCGGTGAGGCAGGTGTCTCTCTGGGCTGCCTTCATTTTTTCTCTTGCTGCCATTGCGTTTTTCGGGCGGTTGATTGTTTCTGATGCAAAAGTAATAGTTGAAAGAAGCAGTTTAAATTATGTTTTTTTCGGGACGCTTTTTTTAGGATTTGTAACCTCCTTGCCGGAACTGGTAGTTACTATCTCTGCGGTTTTCAATAAATCTTATGCAATGGCTGTTGGAAATATTCTCGGAAGCAATGCTTTAGATGTAGCAATAGTGCCCATTCTGGATATAATAACCCGCAATGCGCCGGTATTGTCTATGGTTTCAGCTTCGCAGATTGTAAGTATTTGTTTTTTAGAACTTGTAGTGGTACTATTGTTTGGTTTAGTAAGAGTTAAAAGAAGAGTCAGGCTGTATGAGCTGCTGCTTCTTTTGCTTCTGGCAGTTCCTTTATTAATTATTTTTTAAAAAAATGGAAAGACTCTGGGCGCCCTGGCGGGTTAAATATGTTTCCAATCCTGATAAAGAAAAGGAATGCATTTTCTGTAAAAAGTCTCAGGAAAAGAACGATAAAAAAAATTTAATTGTTTCCAGAGGACAATATTGTTTTGCGCTTCTGAATATCTACCCCTATAATAACGGGCATATTATGATTGCGCCGTATAACCATGCCGGGGATATTGTACAGCTTGAAGAATATGAATTGTCGGAAATGTTTAGACTGGTTAAGGAATTAGAGATAAAAATCAAATCTATCCTTAATCCCGACGGTTTTAATATCGGAATTAACATAGGCAAATCTGCCGGAGCCGGGATGGAAAATCACCTGCACATGCATTTAGTTCCGCGTTGGGGCGGGGATACTAATTTTATGGCCGTAGTATCCGATACCAGAGTTATATCACAGTCATTGGAAGAATTATACGAGCTGTTAACCTGAATATTTCATACTCTGTATGAAATATTCACCTCCTGAGAAATCCTGTGGATTTCATGGGGTAGAATTTGCCCCCGAAATCTTACCAGATTCCAGAGGGTCGGGGTAATCCTAAAGGACGCTTCGCAGCCCGCAGGGTTGCTGTTTTGTATGTTTTATGAAATAAGCGGGTTAAAGCCATGATGAACAGAGAAAAATACCAAGAATTCGAACGGGAATTTTTAGCACCATATGCTTTAAAAAGTGCAGACTCAGCAGGCAGAAGGTATAAAGAGGAAGAGCATGATTTCAGGACCTGTTTTCAGAGGGATAGGGACAGGATAATTCATTCTACAGCTTTCCGCCGTCTGGAGTATAAAACTCAGGTGTTTGTTATCCATGAAGGCGATTATTACAGGACCCGTCTTACCCACAGTTTGGAAGTTGCGCAAATTGCCCGTTCTATTGCCAGAGTTTTGGAGCTGAATACGGATTTAGTTGAAGCAATTGCTTTAGGGCATGATATCGGACATACTCCTTTTGGCCATTCGGGAGAAGAATTATTGAGAGAACTTATGGGTGGTGAAGGTTTCGAACATAATCTCCAGGGGTTAAGAGTGGTTGATTATCTGGAAAAAAGATACCCCGAGTTTGATGGTTTGAATTTAACTCAGGAGGTAAGAGAAGGATTGATAAAGCATTCCACACGGTATGATTTAGGGTACAGCAGGGAGACAAGGTTCCTGCCGGTGAAATACGGGAATATGGATTTAACTGAATTCCGCAGTCAAGAACAGCCGACTTTGGAAGCTCAGGTTGTTGACGCGGCAGATGAAATTGCTTATGACAATCATGATTTGGATGATGGTATTACTTCCGGTTTGATATCCGAAGGAGATTTAAGAAGAATACCTCTCTGGGAAGAAGCTGAAAAACTAGTTGAGAATAAATACTCTAATTTATCAGCAGACTTAAAAAAGCACCAGTTAATAAAAACTCTGATAGATATTGATGTAAAAGATGTTGTCAAATTTTCTTTACAAAATTTAAAATCGATAAGTTCAATAGAAGATATTAAATCCGCATCTTATAGGTTGATAACTTTTAGCAAACAAATGCAGGAGAAAAGAAAACCTTTGCGGGATTTTCTGTTGTCTGAACTTTACCATCACTACAGGGTTGTAAGGATGTCTGACAAGGCTAAAAGAATAATGAAAGAGCTTTTTGAAGTTTATCTGAATAAACCGGCACAACTGCCGGTTGAAATCCAAAGAAGTATTGAGAGTGAAGGATTAAAGAGAACGATATGTGATTATATCGCTTCTATGACGGACAATTTCGCGCAGAATGAATATAAAAGGCTGTTTGACCCTCTGGAAAGGGTCTAATAGCAGCAGGCCTGTTTGTAAGTATTGAAAAACATCTGCCGGTGTTGTAAAATGATTGCTGATATGGAAGATATAAATTTGGAAAAAAGTGCTGTTGCTGCGATAGAGAAGGGTGGAGATTTAGAAAGGCTCAAGTTTCATCTGGACAGGGTTGCCGGTTCTAATGTGGTTTTGATTCTTTTCTCTTATCCTGAGGCAAAATATCCGATAGAAAGCCTGCTTTTAAAAATAAAAAAGATAATTAAGGAATGCAGCATCAAAACAAAAGTAGATAAAATATCCGCAGAAAGAATTAAAAATAAGATGAAGAAGTCTTCTAAAAACGGATATTTTGAAGAAGTAAAATGTAAATTTGCACGCAGTTCCTGGATTTTTCCGCTGATTCACGGCGGGATTACCTATGGTTATCTCTGTGTGATTGTTGAGAAAGGAGTTCTTGCAAAAGAGATACTGGATTTTGTTGAAGATTATCTGGCTATATCTCTGGAAAAGGCGCTGAAAGAACTGGAGCTTATTAAGGTTCACGGCACATTGCGTCCCCGCGCCATTGCATTATCTTCAGTCCATACGGTACATAGATTGATATCTTCAACTCTTAATATGAATGAACTTTTGCCTCGTTTAGCCCGTCTTTGTACCCAGGTTACCAGGGCAAAGATGTGCGTAATCTATATTAGAAAAAAGAATTATTTAAAACCCCAGGCAGTTGCTTCTGTCGATTCAAACCTTAAACCGGCAAAAATTTCAATTTTGCATAGTAATGTCGGAAGAACTTTGGAAGAAGGCAGTATTATTCTCAACCGCAATGTGCTCTGGGTCCCTTTGATTGAGGAAGACCTTATCGGTTCGATTTGTCTGCGGCAGAAACAGAGCGGTAAAGCATTTGATTCAAATGACCGCGAGATATTATCGGTACTTGCTGAACAGGCAGTTGTGGCTATAAAAAATGCTCAATTATATGAAACACAGAATAGAATTTTGTTGGAGAGTTTAAAGTCGCTGTCAAAGGCTCTGGATGCAAAATCTCCCAGAACGTATACTCATCCAGACAGTTTTGTGGATTTAGTCCTGGCAATTGCAGATGAATACGGTGTGGCTCCGGAAGAAAAGGAGTATATTAAATATGCAACATTGCTGCTGGATACAGGTAAACTCGCAGTGCCGGAAACGATATTAAAAAAACCAGATTTTCTTACAGAGGAAGAATATAATTCTGTTAAAGCACATCCTATAAAAAGCGCAGAAATTGTTAAATCAATTAAAACGCTGAAGCCTGTAGTGCCGATAATATTACATCATCACGAGCGGTATGACGGTAAAGGTTATCCTAAGGGATTAAAGGGTGCCAAAATTCCTTTAGGAGCGCGGATTCTTGCTGTTGCAGATACGTTTGAAGCAATGATTTGCCACCGGCCGTATAAAAAGAGTGTTAATTTTAGAACAGCGATTTCAGAGATTGAAAAACATAGCGGAGAACAATTTGACCCTGAAGTAGTAGCTGCTTTTAAGAGAGCGGTGAAGAAAGGTAAAATACAAAAAATTTTTCACCGTATGCAGGCTGAGATAAAACAAACCAAATGAAAGAATTATTCGCGGAGTTTAAAGACAACACAATATTGATAAAAACAGTTCGTTTCTTTTATGAAAATCCTGCCTGTGTAGATACAGCAGATAATATTGCAGGCTGGATAGGAGAAAAAAAGAAATCTGTTAAAAAAATATTGGACTTTTTGGTCAAACATAATGTTTTGAATAAAGATGCTGCTTATGTTACGGAGGGATATTCTTTTACTCAGGATAAAAATTTGCTTTTAAAAATCGGCAATTTCTTGAAGGATTCGGAAAATGTATAAAAATATTTTACTGGCTATTGTTCTTGTCATGTTATCCGGATGTGCCGGTGAATATATTTACAGCCAGAAAACAAAAGGCCGCTTAGAGCCTCATACATTTGCTAAAGCTGAAGGTTATAAGTTAATGCCCATTGAACAAAAACAGGAGCAGGAGGGGGTTGAAATCGGCGTTCAATATATCAGTTATCAAAAATTAAGCAGTCTTTTTACTGATAAGAAAACTTACGGGGTAAATGCGGGCAAAAACCCCTTTCCTAAAGAACTCATTGTCTTTAAAGTAAGAATAGAGAATAAATCGGAATCCAGGATTTTTATAAACCCTGACAATTTTGTGCTTCTGGATGAAGAGGGAACACAGTATCTTTATATTAATCCGGATTACATAATGGATATTTATAAATCGAAAAAATCTCTCTATTCTTTTACCAAATCTACATCTGCTTTGACTTCGGGGATATATGGAGCTTCTATTGATTTTGCACGCAGCTTGACAGGGAGAGGGTTAGAGAAAGTGCGGGCTTTGCTTAAATCTATTGAATTAACCGGAGGCGATGTTTATCCCGGTGTTACTTATGACGGTTTTATTGTATTCCTAAGGCCTATTCCTGATGCCCAGGATATAAGGTTGATTTTTTCTAATATAAAGACCAAATTTGACGTTAATGATGAGGCTTTAGGGAGTATTGATTTTGTATTCAATTTTAAACATGAATGAATGAATTATGACAGAATATAAAGAAGCATTGTTTCCTGAATTTGAAGGGGATGAGAGAAAGAGAATTTTTAAAAGGAGAAAAAACAGGAATTCTCCGTTTGTTAGAAAAAAGTATTATAAGTTCAGCGAAGAAAAGGTTTCTCTTTTTCTTTTGATTTTTTTATTTGCTCTGGCGCTAACATATATCGGTGGATACCGAAGGGGGAAATTATACCGTCAGGAGTCAGAATCGAATGTGACATTTCCGAATATTGTTGTAAAATCAGACTCTGAAGAAACTGCCGGGAGTGAGAAAATAATTCCTGAGGAATCATCGCATCAGAAGGCAGAAGATCCCGGAGCAGAATATACTATACAAGTTGTGACATATAAAAATCTATCTTATGCTGATGCGGAAAAAGAAAAGCTTGAAAATCTCGGGTATTCTGCATATCTTTCTGATGAAGGCAGATATAAAATTGTTTATGCAGGGCAGTATCGGAGCAGGAATGAAGCGGATAAAT
>CAZLTA010000054.1:0-7966 GCA_964562345.1 uncultured Planctomycetia bacterium | reverse complement strand
AGATAATATTTAAAAACAGTTTATAATTGTCAGCATATTTAATCCATTCGTTTCCAAAGACATTTTGGTCTGCTACGATAACGATTTTACCACGGCCGAATTTTCGAGCTAGAATAACCCCCAATTTCCCTTTTCTTTCGCCGGCGTCTTTTTCCCAGTTGCCATAAAAACCTCTGCTTCCATCGTCTTGTCCGTAAAGATGTGCTGTCCAGAAATCTCCCCAGCCGTTTTCAGAGGTTGTTGCAACGGCATATCGAGAATCTACGGTGCCGCCGGTTTGAAAAACTACGTTTTTTAGATTTTCAGTAATAGGATGTTTTTTAAAATTTGTTATATTTATCCAGCCGTTGCCTTCACCTACAGTGTGAGGCCATACATCACATGCCGTTTCTTTATATGGCTCGATATTTAATTCCAGTAATAATGGGGTTAATTTATATATATGATGATAGCAGTTGGAATGGTCGGTAATTATAAACAAACTTCCTCCATTATGCACAAAGTTTTTAATGGAAAGGATTTCTTCTACTGTAAAAGGCGGTAAATCTTCGGAAACTAAATTTATAAAAAGCATATTGTAAGAGGAAAGTATATTTTTGCTAATAGTTCCTGTTTTTATTTCATCAACCTGATTTTTTTTTGATTTTAGGTAGTTGAATGCCAAAGATAACCCGTGAATTTCATGGTAATTATAATTATCCAGGGTTAAACCCTTATCTAAGAAATTATGAGCGTGGATGCTGTCGATTAAAATTCTCTTCTCTGAAGCAAGTGCAAAGTTGCTGCTGAGTATAATGCTCAATATTATTAACAGGGACTTAATAAAAGATTTTTTAAAAGGGAAAGATATTTCTTTCATCATAATCTTGTTATTTATAGTATAAGAGATGGCAATAAATATTGCAATTTTATATATTTTCAATATGAATAACTTCAAAGAAGATGATAGAATGAATTCGCGAGACACTGATTACATTAATTTGACTTCCTTCCTATTAACTGCTATATTTTCAAACGATGGAAGAAAGGCGTTATCTGTTAGCTTTAAGCATGGTTGAAGGCCTGGGTTCTATTAAAACAAGCCAGCTGCTGAAGTATTTCAACAAGGCCGAAAATATTTTTAGTGCTCCGGTAAAGGAATTGGAACATGTTTCTGGTATCGGTGCTAAAATAGCCGGGGGAATCAAGGATTTTAACTGGCATGTTTTGGATAAAGAACTTGAGCTTGTTCGAAAACACAAAATAGAGGTAGTTACAATTGCAGATTCTGATTATCCGGAAAGTTTAAGGCAAATTCCGGATCCGCCGCTGGTGCTGTATTTTAAAGGAAAATCTGATTGGACGGGGTTTAATTTCGCAATTGTTGGTTCCAGAAAAGCAAGTCTTTACGGGCTTTCGGTTGCTGAGAAATTTGCGCAGCAGTTGGCGGCTTTAGGGGTTGTTATTGTCTCGGGCATGGCGCGGGGTATAGATACGGCTTCGCACAAAGGTGCTTTGAAAGCAAAAGGGGCTACTCTTGCGGTTTTAGGTTCCGGGTTGTTGAATATTTATCCGCCGGAAAATGAATCTTTAGCGGAGAAAATTGCAGAATCCGGGGCAGTAATCTCTGAATTTCCGCTTAATACTCCGCCTTTAAGAGAGAATTTCCCGCGCAGAAACAGAATTGTCTCAGGTCTGGCGCGGGGTGTTTTGGTTGTTGAGGCGGCTGAAAGGTCGGGAGCTTTAATTACTGCCGATTTAGCTCTGGATCAGGGCAAAGATGTATTTGCAGTACCCGGTAAAGTTGACAGTCCTACGTCTTTGGGTGCGAATCACTTAATAAAACAGGGGGCAAAATTAGTTAACTCGATAGAGGATATTCTGGAAGAGTATGGATTAAGCCCGGAATCTATGGCATCTTAAAATATATAAGTGACAAGTGATGGAGGAAAATTCGAGATGAATGAAAAAGACAGTCTGGTAATAGTGGAGTCGCCTGCGAAGGCGAAAACAATACAGAAATATTTAGGTGATAATTTTATAGTGCGGTCCTGCTTCGGACATGTTAAGGATTTGCCTAAAAGTAGAATGGGCGTGGATGTTGAGGATGATTTCACACCCAGCTATATAATAATCCCCAAAAAGAGAAAGGTTGTAAATGAATTAAAAAAAGAGATTAAAAACAGAAAAAACCTCTACCTTGCTTCAGATGAGGATAGAGAGGGCGAGGCTATAAGCTGGCATCTGAAGAGTATTTTGGGTGAAGGGAAAAATGTTTACCGCGTTACATTTCATGAAATCACAAAAGAAGCGATACAAGAATCGTTCAATAACCCGCATGATATAAACTTGAATAAGGTTAATGCCCAGCAGGCCCGGCGTGTGCTGGATAGAATAGTCGGCTATAATTTGAGCCCTTTGCTCTGGAAGAAAGTCGGTAAGGGTTTAAGCGCAGGCAGGGTTCAATCGGTGGCTTTGCGTTTAATAGCAGAGCGTGAAAGGGAAGTTTTAAATTTCATGCCTCAGGAATATTGGGAGATTGAAGCTATATTAAGCAAAATAGATACAGAAAGTTCCTTTAAGGCGAAACTGATAAATATTAGTGGAGAAAAACCGGATTTAAAAGACTCCTCTTGCGCTGAAAGAGAAGTAAAAGCGCTGGAAAATAAAGAGTTTTTTGTTCAGAAAATAGACGAAAAGGAAAAAAGGCAAAACGCATCTGCACCATTTACTACCAGTACCTTGCAGCAGGAAGCATTCAATAAATTAAAGTTTTCTGCCAGTAAAACCATGCTTATTGCCCAGCAGTTATATGAGGGTTTGGAAATCGGAGCAGAAGGCCCGCTTGGTTTAATAACTTATATGCGTACTGATTCTGTAAAAGTTGCAGACAGTGCTTTAACGAACATTAGAAAATTTATTACTGAAAAATTCGGCCCGGAGTATCTTCCCGGTGCACCCAATGTATATAAGAAAAAAGGCCGGGCTCAGGAAGCTCATGAGGCAGTCAGGCCGACATCGATTTACAGAATGCCGGAGGAAATACAGCCGTATCTTAATCAAGACCAGTTTAAACTCTATGAGTTAATCTGGAAAAGAACATTGGCATCTCAAATGAATCCTGCCCGGTACCTGTTGAAAATTGTAGATATAGCAGCAGGTGAATTTATATTCAGAGCTACAGGTAGAAAGATGCTTTTTGCAGGGTTTACAATTCTTAACTCTAAGGAAGAAGAAAAGGAACTGCCTGACTTAACAGCCGGGGAAAAATTGCGGTTAAACGAACTTTTGCCTTCCCAGCATTTCACAAAACCTCCTGCCAGATACAATGAAGCCTCGCTGATTAAGATGATGGAGGAAAAGGGAATTGGCCGGCCCTCGACATATGCGCCTACAATTTATACGCTTATTGTAAGGGACTATGTTTATCGAAAAGGAGGCCAGTTGGTGCCTACAGAACTCGGGTTTCTGGTAATTGATTTACTGGTTGAGCATTTTCCTAAAGTCCTGGATTTAGATTTTACCGCCAATATAGAAGAAGACTTGGACAAGATTGAAGAAAACCAAATCGTATGGTTTGAAGTTATCAGAGAATTCTATCAGCCGTTTTTAGAACAGCTGGAGCGTGCTCGGGAGAAAATGCGCGACGTTAAATTAGAAGCTCAGGAAACTGATGAAATATGTGAACTTTGCGGCAGGAATATGGTTATCAAATGGGGCAGGAACGGCAGGTTTTTGGGCTGTTCAGGATATCCGGGTTGTAAAAATTCCAAACCTATTACAACCGGCATAAGCTGTCCGGAGGAAAATTGCGGCGGGGAGCTTGTTAAGAAGAAAAATAAAAGAGGCAGAATTTTTTACGGCTGTACAAAATATCCCCAGTGCAAGTTTACCGCCAGCAAGCTGCCGGAGTAATTAATCAAGCCAATGTTTAAAGAAAAAGATAAATTCTTGAGGTATCTTAAGGTAGAAAAAGAAGCGTCATACTATACTACAAAAAGCTATACCGAAGATTTAAAGATATTTGAAGAATTTCTGGGCGCTAAGGACATAAGAGCTGTTAATCATCTGGACTTGAGGAGGTTTGTTGCTTACTTGAGGACCAAAGGTGATGCTAAAAGAACTATTTCCAGAAGGCTGTCTTGTTTGAGGAGTTTTTTTAAGTTCCTTCTGCGCGAGGGCTGTATCAAAAAGAACCCTTCTTTGGCTATCAGCGGGGTAAAGCTTGACAAACCGCTGCCTAAGTTTCTCTCTTATACTGATGTCAGCCAGCTTTTAGATTCATCAAAACAGACTGATTATCTCTCATTGAGAAACTATGCTATTATGGAGACTTTTTATTCAACCGGTATCAGGGTGAGTGAATTAGTGAACCTGAATTTTCAGGATGTGGATTTTATCTCCGGGGTTATTAAAGTTTACGGCAAAGGCAAGAAAGAAAGAATTCTACCGATAGGAAAACAGGCGCTCAAGGTTATTAAGGTTTATTTAGATAAAAGAAAAACATTGGGTTATGGAGCTAAAAGTGCTCTTTTTTTAAACAGATTTGGGCAGAGGATTACAGAAAGAAGCGTTGACAGAGTTGTAAAAAAGATTGCTCTCAAGACTGGAATAAGAACTGATATTTCTCCTCATACATTGAGGCACTCTTTTGCGACTCATCTTTTAGACAGGGGCGCAGATTTAAGAAGTGTTCAAGAGCTCCTGGGCCATGCCAGCCTTTCCACAACTCAGATTTATACCCATTTGACTCTGGAGGGATTAAAGAGAATTTATGGAAAATCTCACCCCCGGGCTTAGCTTTAGAATAATACTTGATATAGTTTATTTTCTCTTTTTGCCGGTTATTGCCATGGGTTATGTTTTAAAAAGAAAATACCACGCCGGCTGGCTGGAGAGAATATGTTTTACCAGATGGAGGAGTATAGTAAAAGAACAGAGCTCTTTTGTCTGGATTCATGCGGTAAGCCTTGGAGAAGCAAGGCTTGCGGTGATGCTTTATGAAAAGCTCAAATCCGAATTCGGCCGGTTTAAATATCTTCTTACCGCAGTTACTCCGGCAGGAGAAAAGTTTCTTAGAACCCATATCTCTTCATCCGATTACGCTGCATATCTGCCCCTGGACTTTTCTTTTTTAATGAGATATGTTTTTTCTAAATTGAACGTTAAAATGGTTTTGATTGTAGAAACAGAAATCTGGCCTCATTTAATAATTGAAGCGAAAAGACGCAATGTTTCAGTCGGGCTGGTAAACGCCCGGATTTCTAAAAAATCATATCCCAGGTATAAAGCTTTAAAGCCTCTGACGAAGAGAATCTTAAACCTTTTCGACTTTGTCTGTCCCAGCGGAGAAATTGCAGCAGAGAGATTGAAGTCTTTAGGATTACAAAACGACAGGGTAGTTTTTACAGGGACATTGAAATTTGACCTCACGCCTCCTGCAGTAAGAGAAGATAATCGCATCGAACAATTAGAACATTTTTTAAAAAAGAAAAACCGCCTTCTTTTTATAGCAGGCAGCACTCATCAAAATGAGGATATTCTGATTTTTAAAGCCTACCGAAATCTGATTAAAAACTATCCGGATTTGAAATTTCTCATTGCGCCTCGGCACCTTGCGCCCCGGCACTTTAAAAAATCAGGGAGTTTTACAAGCTATGTAAAAAAGGCAGGGTTTGATGTGGAATTATTCTCCTGCGGGTTTAAATTTTCATCCCCCAGAAGCATATTTCTGGTTGATGAAACAGGATTTTTAGCTTCTCTATATAGATTGGCAGATTTTGTGTTTATAGGCGGAAGCCTCATTCCTTTCGGAGGCCATAATGTGATAGAGCCGGCACTTTTGAAAAAAGCAATTGTTATCGGGCCTTATTTTTATAACTTTGAAGAGATTGTCCTTGAGTTTTTAAAAGAAAATGCAATATTGGTGTCTCAAAAAAATGAGATTGAAGATTCTTTCAAGATGCTTATTAGCAATACTGAGTTAAGAACAGAGCTCGGGAATAGAGCATATCAGGTGGTATTAAAAAACAAAGGTGCGTTAGATAAAACCGCAGGTACAGTCTTTTCACACTTAAGATGAATACAGATACAAAAAAAACATATGTTGATTTAATCAATAGTGAAAAGAAGAACGTGTTATTTCTAATACTGCGGTTTATTCTTCATGTGCTTTCATATGTTTATCTATGGATAATCAGAGTTTTAAGATTTATCAGGATTAAAAAACAAATCCAATATAAAACCCCCCTGGTTTCTGTAGGCAATATTACCTGGGGAGGAACGGGGAAAACCCCTCTGGTAATCGAAATTGCAGAATATTTGAAAAAGAAAAATGCCAGAGCTGCAATAATTCATCATGGCGGCCCTTATCAGGATGAAGTTAAAATGATACGGGATAACCTGGATAATGTTTTAGTTATCCATGAGAAAACTAAACGCGCTTCAGTTGAAAAAGCGGCAGCAAGCGGGGTTGATATTGTTATTCTGGATGACGGTTACCAGCAGTGGAGTATAAAGAAAGACATTGATGTGCTTTGCCTTAACTATAATTCGCCGTTTGGGAATGGGTTTCTAATTCCCCGGGGGAATCTCAGGGAAGAAATCGCTTCTGTTGACAGGGCAGATGTAATTGTTGTAAATAAAACGGATAACTGCAGCGGGGAGGACGAGTTGGTTAAGAAAATAAGGCAGTATAATTCTCAGGCACCGCTGGTATTCAGCCGCTATAAAACTGTAGAGATAATAGATATAATGGAAAGGGCAGTAATAGGAGTTGAGGAGCTTAGCAATATGAGTTGTGCTGTTTTAACAGCAGTGGCAGACCCTGATTCTGTAATCAATACATTGCACAGCCTGGGACTAAATGTGAAACAGACATTTCTCTATCCTGACCATCATGTTTTTTCTAGGCAGGATATACATAGAGTTGGTGAGAAACTGGAGAAGGAGATAAAAGCCGTATTTATCACCGAGAAAGATTATGCCAAGGTTAAAGACAATATTGGACTTTTAAGAGAAGTTTTTTCAGGAAGCAGGGTGCTTTTAATTAAAGTAAAATTGGAGATTTTTAAAAATGCGCAGGCGTTATTTGGAAGACTGGATATTTTACTGGATCGCATTAGCGGTTAAGGGGGTTTTTGAGCTCTTTCCCTACCGTTTCGGCGTTATCGCAGGTGCGGGGATTATATATTTCCTGTCATTTTTTTATGCCCGCAGGTTTGATGTAGCTTATCTTAATTTGAAATATGCTTTTCCCGAAAAGGGCCCTGCTGCAATTAGATGGCTAGTGAGGAGGTCTGTGTTCAACCTAGGGCTTTCTCTTATGGAATTTGTGCTTTCATCCAGGCTAAATAAAGAAAGTCTTCTCAAGTTTGTGGATATAGAAGGCCGGGAGATATTAAATGCAGAAGCATTGCCGGGTAAAGGTATTGTCTTTCTGACAGCGCATTATAACAGCTGGGAGATGCTTTCGTCTTTAGGGGCGGTGCTGGGGTATCCCAGCTTCGTTATTGTCCGGGAGCAGAAATATCCCCGCCTTAATGAACTTTTGAACAGAGCCAGAAGTAAATGGGGATGTATTGTCATTAAAAAAGGATTCAGTTTAAAAACGGCTGTCAAGATGCTCAGAGAAGGTAAATGTATAGGTATTCTCGCTGACCAGAATGCAGGTAAAAATGGTATTCAGGTTAAATTATTCAACAGGTATGCTTCTACTAATCCGGGGTTTATTACATTAGCCAGAACGACAAATTCAATCGTACTGCCGGTATTTATGCAGCGCATAGGATTGTTGAAACACAAAATGAAATTTTATCCCAGGCTCAATTTACACAAATCCGACAATGAAATACTCGCAGATTACAATAGCATTCTGGAGTACTATATCAGGAAGAATCCGGAGCAATGGCTCTGGTTTCATAAAAGATGGAAGCACTCTGCCAACAATAACATTTTAATTATTTCCGACGGCAAACCGGGACATTAT